>NZ_JAMBMW010000008.1:0-89098 GCF_024208055.1 Candidatus Nebulibacter yamunensis | reverse complement strand
AAAACGTTTTAAAATTATTGCCGACAAATATCGGAATAGACGAAAAAGGTTTGGACTTCGATTTAATTTAATAACGGGAATTTACAACTTTGAATTGACTAATTGAGGTTTGGAAAGAACTCTAATACAGTTTTCGTCATAGAAGGTTTGATTTGAATATCGGTGTTTTGAACTAAAAGCAAACTAGTGCCTTTTAGCATATCAGTCATTGTCCAAATCTACGTTTTTATTTTTATTCACTCTTTAAAACACTGTGAGAAAGTCTAAGATTAAAATTTGACCTCTTACAATAATCGTCTACGCTTAAACCAAGATGACACTGCTAGTTTTTGTTTTTTTATTCTCCGATAAGGGATCAATTATACTCAAAGCTTGATTTTAAAGGCTTGTTTTTAAACGACTTTTTGGTGGTGTTACCTAAGTAAAAATGGGAATTGCCAAATTGAAATGGCATGAAGGCTTCAATTATGTTCGTAGTATGATTGAAAAATTGCGGTTTTAGAGGTAAGTGAAAGATGGATAAGAAAAGGAATATTGGACAAGTAAAACTGGAGGAAGAGACAAGAATAACAAAGCTGGGCTTTATAATAGTAACCATCTCAATCACGATAGTAATCTTAATAGGCGTTTTTTACTACATTTCCCATGGCTTAGGTAGTCGGGTTTCTTCCGATATGATGGATAAAGTAGCTCATCAGCTTAAAGCCAAGTATGGTGAGAACTTTAAAGTGATAAGTGGCAATTATAATCGACAAAGTAGAAGTTATACTTTTACTGTAATCCCAGAGTCAATGCCAGATCAACAGTTAATGGTAATTACGGATTTAACAGGCAAAGGGTCGTTTGCGAGTAATTATTTACAAACAAGAAGTGCAATTCAAGCGGCTAATTTGATCAAACCATTTTTTTCTGGATTGTCTGATATTTATCGTGTGCGAGCCAGTGGAGGTTCGCTTTCTAGAGGTGAGCTTCCCAAAGATAAGTCATATTTAGTAGATAGGGCTTTGTATAATTTACATAAGGACAATATGCATATAGAAGAGTGGATAAAAACTAGTCATGACGCAATAAACTTTGGTGTGGAAGCTCATATTGACTTGAAGAAAAGTCCAGAAAACTTATTGAAATTTATGCAAAAAGTATATGACTTGAATAAATATTTACAATCACTTAAATTTTTTAGTTACAGCATCGAAATTAATTTACTTGATATTCCAAATGACTCGGTACTTAAAAAACCAATGACAACGGATATTTTTGTGCGCAATCAAGCATATAAAGCATCAAAGTATACATGGGGTGTGTTAATGATTTCAGACTGCCCTATGAATGGGATTATGAAGTTTTGTTATGGTAAGCCAAATATACCAGAGTATGCCAATATAGCTCAAAGCATTCACTCTCCTTTGGATGTGGCTAAATATATTAAGTTATTGCCTATGCACACGGTTAAATATAAGACTTTATCAGGCAAGGTGGAGGAGATTTGGATTGTTGCCAGAAGGTATGATTCAAGTGAAGCTCAATTTTTAACACAAACTGATTTATATAACCAAATTGTAACACTATACGATAAGGAGATAAGCCATGAATAGCGTGTTAACAGCGGAACAAAGCGCAATATTAGCAAATATTGTCTACACCAAAGACATAAAAACAGATCAATATATTTTTGATAATCAAGAAATCAGTAAAAGCACAAATACATTAAAGGATTATATTTACAATGATCAAGGTAACTTTCACGAAGGTATCCCCCAGGATTTGCGTGATCAAATTGCCCTAGCGGCAAATAAGTTTAATCAGGTGTTGGACAATTTTACACTAATGGCAACGAGTAATACGATTGAGAATCACACCGCTATTGGGGGAGCTGGCTATTACGCTATTGCAGTGACTCCAAAACTTAATACAACCGAAATGGTGATTGTTAATAAAGGCACAAGTGAATTGGGTGATTATGCTTCAGACGCAGAAATGCTGGCTTATCGTATTTCGCAGAATATGATGGCAGGTGTGAATTTTATTGATATGGTTGATAAGATTTATACTCCTGAAATATTTTCAGGAGCCAACCATTCAGCTGGGGCGACGATAGCACAAGCACAAGCACAAGCGACTTATATAGGTAGTGAAAAGCTGGGCATGATATACAATTTTGAAGGCTATGGTGGGCAGGAAATCTTACAAGGAAAGAAAGAAGGCGGTACTTATTATGAGGTAGGGGTAGTTGAAGATAGGCTTACAGGGGAAAAGAGTTTAGGCTATGTTGCTGTTACTGATCCAATAAAAATTACACTTTATGAAAACTATGCAGTCAATCATGAAATGGTGAACAACAAGATTATCAACTATGCACGTGAAGGAGACCTAATTGCTTTTTGGGCGACAAATATAGGGGATACAATTATTATTCCAGGTCATGAGAGTTTAGGTTTACTTGATGCACACACCATCAATAATTATCTCTATCAAAAGTTTGATCAAAATGGTGCTTTGATTCCAAATGAATTAGACATAAGCATTGTTAATCGTTTATATGAAGATGGTGTAGCAGAAATCTCACGGGTACGTGCTGATATTGAGCAGATTAAAGATGAGGCATTACAGAATTTACATCTTTTTCATGGTATTTTGATTAGTGATAATCCGATTTTACTGCGGGAGTATTATCGCTTAGGTCATGCTCAACAAAAGCTTATGGATCAACTGAGCAATTATAACAATTTGTTTTTAGGAATGGCTAATTATAATCAAACTCTATTTTCATCTGAATACCAGAAAGAAAACGTCATGAAAGCTTTTAAAGGTGATATTTTAATGTGTTTAATGGGAGAGGGTTCCGCAGTTAATGACTTTATTGATAGTCTCGTTAACGATGACTTTACTGAAGCATCAAAGATCGCTTTCCCTCCCCGTGATCCTCTTATTTTAGATTTAGATGGTGATGGGATTGAGACCATTGCAGCTCATGGAAATATTTTATTTGATCATGATAGTGATGGAGTGAAGCATGCCACAGGCTGGGTTAATGGTGATGATGCTCTGTTGGTGCGTGATTTGGATAACAATGGTCAAATTGATAGTGGATTGGAGTTATTTGGGGACAATACGATTAAGCAAAATGGAGAGAAAGCCACAGATGGTTTTGATGCGCTATTAGATTTGGATGATAATAATGATGGTGTTTTTAATGTGGAAGATCATGCATTTAGCGAAGTAGGATTATGGCAGGATAAAAACGAAGATGGCGTGGTTCAGGAAGGAGAAATAACTGCTCTAGCTAACTCAGATGTACAAAGTATTGATTTGAATGTAGTAGTAGATAATGGTAGTAATGCTGATGGGGGTGTAATTGTCAAAAGCTCAACGTATCGAGACTTGAATGGTCAGAAGCATGACATTGGCGCGTTAAATTTTAATGTCAATTCCTTTTACCGTGAATATAGTGACGATTTCTATTATCAATTTGCAGACAAGTTAGAGGAGCAAAATTTAGCATTTAGCCTTAGAGGCTCTGGCGCAGTAAGGGATTTAAATCAAGCAGCTGTGCTGAACCCTGTCATTGTAGAGATAGTGCAAGCAATTACTGAAACAGAAAACTACAATACACGCAAAATGCTTTATCAAAAGCTTGTTAAGGCGTGGGCAGACTCAGCAGAAAGCTTTAATTCAGTCGTTACTGAATTAGAAGGTTTGGAGTTAAGCTCAGGGACAACAATTAGTTTTGATCTGAGTGACACCACACGGCAAAGGCTTGAAAGAATAGCTGTGCTTGAGACCTTTAATTTTAGCAATCTGGTCAGTTACGATATCCTTGAGAAGGGAGAGAATTCTGAGCTTAGAGTCTCAATAGGTAATTGGTGGAATCTAGTTAAATTTACTAGTGGTAAACCGCTTGTATTAAAAGATGACCTATTTTCGGGGCTTCCCAGACAAAATAGCTTACTTGATAGTGCGTATAATAAGTTATTAAGTTCAGTTGAAAATACTATTTTTAGGAATTATGACTATCAACGTTTTGTAGATATGATTGAAATTAATAGTAATGATGAAGGGGAGTTGTCACTTGGATTTGATGCTATAGATCAATATTTTATTGATCGTGTTGATGCAACTGCTGTGGAAGCAGTGGGTTTGTTGTTATTGATTAAACTGGCACCAGAGGATTTACTAGGTAAGTTAGGTTGGGATGCTAATAAGACTTTAGCAAAAACACTTAGGTCAATGAATGAGGAAGCATTGGCTGAGCTTGCGCAAATAGACTCATATGTATTTAAAAATGGGGTGATCAGTAATGCTATGTTATTGACAGATGATATAGCTTATACTGTCCAAGGCAATAGTATTGTGGTTGGAAATAACCAAGATAACGTGGTGACACCGATTGACTCAAAACGATACATTGGAACAAGCAATAGCTTATCAAGTTTTAATTATATTGATGCAGGTGCGGGGGATGATTGGATCTATAGTGAAAATGGTAATTGGTATAATGACACTATCTTTGGTGGTGAAGGAGATGATTACTTAGCGTCAAATGCTCTTGTTTTCGAGGATCAACGAGCCTATTATGCGAAAGAATTTTTTACTTCTGATGCTTTATATGGAGAAGCGGGTAATGATGAACTACAAGGTGGTGGTAGTAATGATATTCTAGATGGTGGAGAGGGAGACGATGTAATTGTTGCTCGTGCAGGGAATAATCATATTTTTGGTGGTAATGGAAATGATTTGATTATTTCTGGTGCTATGTTGTCAGAGGTATATAGTGGAGTCTTAGATGGTGGGGTTGTCGGTGAACGCTATCTAAATGAGCATCATAATGTCACAATTGCAGGTAAAGGTGATGATATCATAGAAATAAATCAACCTATATCTATAGTTTGGGTGATGGGCATGATATTATCTTAAAAAATGCGTGGATTGATGAGGGGAAATTAAAACTAGGTTATAACGAGAGAGAGATAGAAACATATTTATTTAGCGAAGAAGATGGGAGTATCAATGATACTTTTGGGGATATATTACAGTTTACAGTGGGAATCAGTCATGAAGATATTTTACTTAAACGTATTGAATATGATCTCATCTTAACGCTTAATGAATACGATAGCATCAAACTAGATAACTTTTATAAAGGTGCATCAGACTATGTTAATCTAGGCAAAGTTTCACGTATTGAATTTGCTAATGGTACAGTCTGGCAGCGTGGTGATGCTATATTTAACGTTACACCTGAAAATATTCATTATATAGGAACAGAACAAGCAGATGTTAGTTCAGGGACAATTGCAGATGATGTTATCCAAGGCTTAGGTGGTAATGATAAGCTTTATGGACGTCAGGGAGATGATAATATTAGTAGGTGATGCTGGCAATGATGAACTTTATGGAAATGAAGGTGACGATATACTCACTGGAGGTGAAGGCAATGATTACCTATCTGGAGGGTATGGGAAGAATCGGTATGTATTTGGTCAATCTTTTGGTGTTGATGAAATTGAAGCAGTGTATTTATATAATGATGAAACCTTTGTTGATAATACAGTCGAATTTATTGATGGCATTCGACTATCAGATCTTTATTTTATAAAAAATGAAGATGATTTGATTGTTAAGCATATCAACAATCAGGATCAGGTAACGATAAAACGGTTCTATACGGATACACCACAGCATATATCTGGCGTCAATCAATTTACTTTCTCAGATGGACAGATGATTGATAAGAACTATTCTCTATTAGATTCAAAACAAATAAGGGGTACTGATAATAATGATAAGCTAATTGGCAATGCTGAAAGCGAATTGATAGATGGTAAGGCAGGTAATGATGATTTAAAGGGTGGCGACGGTGACGATATTTTAAATGGCGGTCAAGGAAATGATCATTTATACGGAGAATTGGGCAATGACACGCTAGTTGGTGGAGAGGATAATGATACTTTGGTTGGTGGTTATGGTCATGATCGATATGTTTTTTCAACGAATAGTGGGAATGATGTTGTACGAACTCCTAAGCTGTTTTCAGTAAATGAAGATAATAGTGTAACGCTTGTTTTTGAAGATGATATTCAGCTAGAGGACTTGAATAATATTTATTTAAGCTTGAGTTCGCATACTTACTCGAAAAGTGGTCAGCATTATACAGAATGGTATGTACGGGATTTAGTATTTGTTGCTGAAAAACATAACATCAATATTACAATAGCAGACTATGCTTTAACGAAGCCTTATGATGATAGAGACAATCGTTATGCACCACCAGTATCCCTCGAATTTAATAATGGAGCTGAAATTTGGCAAGTGATACCGCATAAAGATTTTATCCTAAGCAAAGCAGGTGGTCTAGAAAAGCAGTTCTCTAATAGTGTTTATCTAATGTATTTTGATGAGGAAACACAGACCAATTATATTCAAGGGATAAATAGAGTTGAATATTTGCAAGGCACAGATGGCAAGGATGTTTTGGATGGGAAACAACATAATGACTATTTAGCAGGAGGTTTTGGTGTCGATCATTACGTGTTATCAAAAATAACTTTTGACGATGTGATCGTTGCAGATAACAATAATCATGAAGATGCAGTTTTATTGAAAGACATTACGTTAGAAGAGCTATATTTTTTACGTGATCAAGATGATTTATATATCAAAGCGATTTCACATAACTATAATCGAGCAACATTATATC
Organism: Candidatus Nebulibacter yamunensis; assembly: GCF_024208055.1. Classification (NCBI taxonomy): domain Bacteria; kingdom Pseudomonadati; phylum Pseudomonadota; class Gammaproteobacteria; order Thiotrichales; family Francisellaceae; genus Candidatus Nebulibacter; species Candidatus Nebulibacter yamunensis. The sequence continues at coordinate 82,401 of NZ_JAMBMW010000008.1, read as the reverse complement.
AACAAGGAGATCAGTTTTATCGCAGCAGTATAAAGCTTGAAGGTTATTTTAATGACCTAAGTGTAGATAAAATCATAGACAGTCAGGGTAATGAATACCTGATTTCTGAGTTGATAACAGATGAAACAAAGTTTAGTAGAGTAGAGGATAATTTAAATCGGATTGGCAGCAAGAAAGATGATTATATCGAAACTTATGACGGTGCTGATGTGATCAATGCCAAGGGTGGTAATAATCAGGTAGAGGCAGGTGAGGGCAATAACAAAATTACCACAGCCAATGGTGATGATTTGATCAATACAGGAAGCGGTAACAACGAGATTAAAGCAGGTAGTGGGAATAACAGAATTTATACTGGTAATGGAAATAATTTGATCCTTAGTGGTGCAGGTGACGATGTCATTAAAGCAGGACATGGTAATAATGTTATTAAAGCAGGCAGTGGTAAGAATACTATTCAAGCAGGCAGTGGGGATAATCAAATTTTTGGTGGTAGCGATTATGATTTTGTCTATGTTAACGATGGAAATAATATAATCAAGCTTGGAAATGGTGATAATGAGTTAGATACTGGTGATGGTGATAATATCATCTATGCAGGTTATGGTGCTGATCTGATGGATCTTGGGGATGGTAACAATGTCATTAAAGCGGGTCATGGTGAAAATAATATTTCTGTTGGGGACGGGGATAATCAAATTTTTGGTGGCAAAGATGTTGATTATATCTATACGGGTGATGGCAATAATGTGATTAAAGCCGGTCATGGTAACAATGAAATTTATACAGGCACTGGAGATAATACCATTACCACAGGGAATGGAGCTGATTATATTGAAGTGCAATTTGGTAAAAACATAATTCATTCAGGTGCTGGTGATGATGTGATTGAGATTGAACATAGTAACGGCAGTTCGATTTACACTGCAACTGGAAATGATCAAATCCTGATTAACACAGGAATGAGTTGGATTGATGCTGGTGATGGAGATGATGTAGTTTATAGTGGAGATGGTAATGATGTGATCTACTCGGGTAAAGGCAATGATAATATCGATTCAGGAGATGGAGATGATATTATTTATGGGCAGTCAGGAAATAATGTGCTCAATGGCAATGAGGGAAATGATATTCTTTATGCAGGTAAAGATGGTCATGATCAATTGCTAGGTGGTGCAGGAAATGATACTTTGTACGCTAAAAATGGCAATGATCATCTTTACGGCAACACAGGCGATGATAAACTGATTGCAGATGGCGATAATAATACCTTGGAGGGTGGTGAGGGATCTGATTACTATCAAGTTGATTTAAGGCGTTCAAATAATGTGATCATTAATAACCACGATACTGACAATAGCAGCGACTTTCTAAAGCTTCATGGTCTAAAAACAGACGATATCCGTTTTTATCGTGAAGTAAGTAACTTGGTGATTAAGAATTTAGCAAATCAAAATAAACTTAAGCAAATTGTTGTAGAAAATTGGTTTGAATCTGAAGCACATAAAATTGATGAGATTGAAGTTGGCAATCATATGCTAGATAAAAAACGAATCGATGTGATTATTCAAACATTGGCAAGCTTTAATGTTGAGACTGGTGTAGGTGAAGATTTACTCAATAAAGATCAAAAAGATGAGATAAAAAGTATTTTAGTCAATTCATGGATACCAAAGGCATGAGCATGATAGATATTCAAAAGCATACGCTATAAGGATATTTGAAATCACTGTTAACACCAAGGGATTTTGTCGTGTTAATTACCAAGGGAAATTGTCGGATCCAACTAAATTAGTGATCTCCTAAAATCATATATTTATGGCTTAGGAGATTCTTAGGATGATAATGATGGATTCAAAAGCGCAGCTTACCGTAGATATAATTGTTAAAGTAGCTCATGGTAAAATCTCAATCAATAATGCGACCAAGATTTTGAACTGTTCTAAACGAACGATAGAGCGATATCTTAGTCGTTATCAAAAAATAGGCATACAATTTGTTATTCATGGTAATACAGGCAAATCCCCTCCTAATAAAATTGATAACACATTAAAGAAAAAAGTGCAGCAGCTTATACAAGACAAGTATTATGATGCAAATTTGCAACATCTGGCTGAATTGCTATCTAAGCATGAGGCAATCACAATAAAACGTGAAACTTTGCGGACTTGGGCCCATGAAATTCACCATGTCAAACGTGCCAAAAACCATAGAAGTAAAGCACGTAAAAAGCGCGATAGAATGACATCAGCAGGCTTGTTGTTGCAAATGGATGGAAGCCTTCATCGCTGGTTTGGTGATGAGAAAACTTGTTTGATTGCCATCATAGATGATGCCACAAGTGAGCTCTATGCTCAGTTCTTTCCATCTGAAACTACCCAAGGTTGCTTAAAAGTTTTGTATAATATAATCAAACAAAATGGAATATTTAAAACATTATATGTTGACCGGGCTGGTATATTTGGTGGTCCTAAGTGGTGTTATTTTTCGCAAGTACAAAGAGCATGTGAAGAATTGGGTATTGAAATTATATTTGCTCATTCCCCTCAGGGAAAAGGTCGTATAGAACGCGCCTTTGATACCCTTCAGGATCGTTTAGTTCCAGAGCTTCGACTAAATAATATCCATGAAATTCATCAAGCTAATTACTCTTTACAAAGAGTATTCATCCCAGAAGTGTGGCAGAAGAAGTTTGTAGTACAACCCCAAGTGCCCAGCAATGAATTTACTGCTGTGCCTAAGCACATAAACCTTGATGATATCTGCCTTATTAAGGAATATCGTAAAATCCGTAATGACCACACATTTAGCTATTGTAATAAATTTTATTTAGTTCAATCACCCTTGAAATATTCAATTGCTAAGCAAGAAATTGAGATACGCAAAAGCATTAATGATGATCAGACATTCCAGGTTTTTTTCGCTGGTAAAATATTAGAAATTTCCGAAGTCATTGAGCCAACTAAGCCTTCTATGTATGACGTAGAAATTCAGAAAAAAATAGATGCGATTGAGCTGGCTGATAAAATAGGTAATGTTTCAGAAGCCGCTCGTATCAGCCAATGTTCCAGAGAAACCATCTATAAAAATCGGCGATTACTTAAAGAAAAAGGACCAATGGCTCTGAAACGTGCATTTACCTCCAGCAAGCACCATAAAAATAGGAGTGATAAAGAGCTTGAGGATACGGTTATCTCATTCTCGTTAGAAAACCCTCAACTAGGTCAATGCCAAGTAGCAGCGCAACTTGAGTCATCACTAGGTGTTGCAATAAGTGCTAGTGGTGTTAGGTATATCTGGCTACGTGAAAAATTGAATACAATTGCTTTACGCATTCAGAAAGCCAGGGCTATTACTAATAGTTTGTTGACTCAATAGCATTCAGACCATACTATTAACACGACAATTTCCCTTGGTAATTAGTCCGACACTTTACCTTGGTAATGACACTTATACATGTAATTAAAATTACAAACTTGATTAAAATTTCTTATCTTTTGCTAAAGAATAATCTTTGCCACTAAAGTTAGCTGTTCTTTTGTGTCTACATTTAATTTTTTTAAAAGTGCCGCAATCACGTTTTGTACTGTACGATAAGATTTATGTAAATGTAATGCAATTTCTTTAGCTGTACATCCACTTGCAAGAATTTTTAAATACTCCATTTCTTTGACACTCAAATCACTAATGATCAACATCGTTTTATTGTTGACTGGATCCTTTATGACCCTTTTGGGGATATCTTCATGGTGAATTTCAAAGAAACGCTTAATTCTAATCTGCGAGTAAATAAGGGATATAGCAGAATCAATTACAGAATATAGTTTAAAAAGGTGGTTAGTTTGCTTTATTTGATTAAAATATTCTCGGTCAATGTTAAAAGCAAAATAATGTTTTTTGCCAAGTACAACTTTTGCTGAAACAAGTGATATTTTATTATTAATAGTATTTGAATATTCTTTTATAAACTTAAATTTGAAGTCATTTAAATAATCAATTACTTGTAAATTAGGGCTTACGGAAAAGTTAAGGACTTTATCTGCTTGCCACACTTTCGAATAATAGTATGATAAAAGCTCACTAGGCGGAGTAGTTGTTATAATTCCAAATATAAAATCCGTATTAAACACAGAATGAGAAAATGATTCTATTTTATATAACCTTAATAAACTTTGAATAAAATCCAATTTTGATTTTTGATTAGTTGAATCTTCCAATATCCATTGAATATCAGAAAGTCCTAGTTGTGAGCTTTTTGGAAGCTTCTTAAGCATATTGTTCATAACTGCTCCATAAATCTCAATTATATGTTGATTGCTTATTATAAACCAAAACATCTACCCACTTTGAGTTGAATATTTTCACTTAAACGATGTAAATTTTTCATAGAGTTTTAACCTTACCTTTAAATTTGATCATGAAATATGCATAACATCATTTCAACCTATAATGAGTCCTGTGACACTCTAATTTCCAAATCGCCATCTTCTGTAGTGTAATCATACTCTTCTCTTCTGGTTTCATCATTCATTCCTAGATTATAAATTAAACCCATTTTATAATTTACGAACAAATTTACACAGTTATTCAAACGTTTTCCTTATCCTTAAAAACCAAAATTATTAGTGTTTATCCATTTACTTTGAATTAATGTCCACCAATCAACAGCCAAGCCAGATAAAATGTATTTATAGGGCAACCATCCATAACCATGCTCTCCCCATCCTTGTCCCCATGAATTCTGAATCAAGATAGCACCTTTAGTCACTTCATTATTAGCTGTGTTCACAACCTTCATATCATCATCATAACCTATTGCTACTACAGCATGACCACCAACAACTCTTTCATTTATATCTGGATAAGGGATAAAACCGCTATCAGATGCTTGTTTTATACTATCATATACAGTAAAACCAAACATAGATGGATAAGACCCATAAAGATAAGTCTTGATTCTTAATAAGAGTTTATTTTTATCTAGATTTTCAGCATCAAGCCTAAAATATTCTATCGCCTTATAGTTACTAGCATAAGCATACAAAAATGGTTCTGGATCTTTATTCCAGTCAGGATTAATTTGTCCATCAACATAATAAGGTAAAAATTTTTCTGGTGGGATGCCAAACATTCTCATCGCTCCCATTGTAGTCCGAATATAACTACCAACGTCATCATTAAACCCTATCAACTTACGTGAAATTTTATATAAAAATAATCTAGAAGCTTCAATGTAAGTTGAGAAGGATTTGTTTTCAAAAAACTCTAATAAAGCCACCCCTGCATGTGAAGTGCAGGATCCTAGATGCCCTTGATTTTTTACATCACTACAATATCTGCGTAAATCAATGGTGGTTGGTAACGTTATATCATCTTTGGATTCTAAACCCATTTTTAATAAAACATCACATATCTTTTGACCATTTAAGAGTTTATAAGAACACTCTGGTGTAAAGTCCCGATGATCAGGATAGTCTCGAAGCCAACCATATCTATGTTTTGGTAGCATACGATACTCCTTAATATTTTAGGTTTCGTAAACTAATTTTTTACCGCAACCATAATAATACTCCAGCAATATTAAAACAGCAACGTTCAAAAAAACCAGCGCGACTCAAACTGATACTGCTCAACGTAAATTTGACATAAAAGGCATCAAAATTAATAGTATTTTCAAGTGGTTTAAGGCTTTTGTGCGATTCTGATAAACTGAGTTTCGTCAATAATGAATATATTAAGGAACGATAAATAACCTTTCATAACCAGATAAGTTGACCACCACCATAAATTAATGATAAATAATTCGCAAGTAGTATAGTAAAGCTAAATAAAAATATATTTTTGTCTACTTCATATTCATCTTGCAATATTTAAAATTCCAATCTACGCTTATTATCGAATTCCCCCACATTTTTTAACGCAATAAACTTTTAGGAGGCTAAAATGTCTAAAAATAAAACTCTCATTGCAATGACAGCTGCTGGATTATTGATAAGCTCACTTTCCTTAGCTGCTGAAAATAATTTCTTGCTTAGCTGTAATGGTAAAACAATAAGCTTAAATCAGACACAAGCTGAAGTCATAAAAAGTTGTGGTGAGCCTAGTATCACAAGGAACTATAAAAAATCTAAGAGTACTATACTGGCTTATAAATTTGTTGACCCCAATGATAGCTTAATTGTCACTAAAGCGAAGTTCCGCTTTGTAAATGAAAAATTAAAAGATATTTCTTATGATTCCGAAAATGAAAAATTTGATGATTAATTATTAGTTTTTATTAGCTCAGTGAATTTACGTATTTTACAATATACCATATGGCTCAAGGAGAACAATTATGAAGTGTAAAAGCTGTAAACAACCTGCTTCCACCATCGGCTGCCTTATTATTGGAGTTGTATTAGTAGTCCTTAGTATCATCTTGATTTTAGGTGCTTTTACTTGGTACACTACTGAGCCAAGTTTATATGATCTTAGTGATTCTGTTATCACTGGTATGTTAGGGTGTGCGAGCTTAATCATAGGGACAATTTTCATTGTTGTTGGGATTGTACTAGCAAAAATTGAAAAGCGTTCATCATAAAATACTTACTCGACATACAGCTGAAAACTCACAATATTGACAACTTTTAACCGAAGGAGTGATTATACTTTTACCTTGTAGAAACTGCTGTATCTGTAATTCTAATTGTTTTCGCCAATAGCGTTTCAGTGCATTAAAGTTTTGTGGAGCATCAACTGATGCTGGTTTTTTTGCACCAAAAATCTCAGGCTCACCCTCTTTAATCCAATTCTCAATACTTGAAATACTTTGTAAGCTAATATTGGCACCATTTACCGTTGCAACAGCAACTGCGTCACTATCTTCGTAAACAGCATAAAGTGGTAGTTGAGGCTCCATAATAGGGGAGCTTAATAGTCCACTAATGCTATAATTTTTTGAGATTTTATAATCAATTACCACAGTATAGCCATTACTTAGTTGATCAATTCGATCAACACGCAATTGCAAATTCACTCCCCCAATTTCAAGCATAAGTGATTTCTCTAATCCAATTACATGAAAAGGTTCTTGACGCATCCTTTCATACTTTAACCACTTCGTAATCAAATCCACTAAACGACTTTCTTCTGCTTTTTTAATCACATCTGGCAATTGTGCAAGTAGTAAGATGTTTACTTGTAATGCCGCATCAATATATCGAGAAATTAAGATTTTCAATTCATCATCTGTTAGCTTTTGTAAGCTTTGTGAGCCCTTAAGTTCTCGCCATATATGCTCTAACACATGATGAATTACAATCCCTTTGTGAAGTGCTGATAAAATGGGTTTATGTGGCTTATCTGCTGTTAGCTTCAACCTATGCACTAAGGCTGCACGATAAGGACACTCAGCAAGGTTCTTAAATATCTGTGTTCCTCCAGTAATGCTTTGAAGCGCATTTTTATCTACGACTGGTAAACTATCGTCCATAAACGAGATAAAATCAACTTTTGGTTTTAATACTTCTACTCTTGGCTCATTATGGATTTCGACTGATCCCAATTGACTTATTAAAGCAGATATAGATTGTTGATTTTCTCCCTCAAATTCTGCATAGCTTATACATACTTCATCAGCTTGCCGAATTAGGCGCTTTGTAATGGTCTTTGCATATATAAATTCTCGCTCTACACTTGAATGTGGCATAGCATACTCCTTTTGAAGTAAGAATGGTAAATATGGATTCATACCTCTTAAGCTTGGCCAGTTATTATCACTCATACGAACAATAAACAAATAATCAAAAGCAATTTCAGTAGCTTCTAGCACCCCTAGGATTTGAATATTTTTTTCATGAATAGTTTGGGTTTGAAAAACCGTCATAGCCGCTAAATGACTAAGTTCAACTAGCCACTGTGAAATCATAAGCTTAATACCTAAACGCTCAAATTGAAGAAGCTTATTTAATAACAAATAAAACTTTGATAGCGCTTGGTATTCTAAACTACTCAATGTACATTCATCTAAATAATTTAAAGCTTCGATCATCTGTTTTATCCAATGAACAAACATATCAACAGACACCTTTTGGGTGGTAGGTATAAGTGTTGTAACCGCTTTTAAGCAATCTTGTAATAGAGGGTCGCATTGCTCATAAAAAAAAGCATATTGTGTCAATATGCGTAGTGATACAAAACGTGGAAGATCTGTTTTAAGTTTTAAGATCAGTTTTTGGCGCGATATAGCATATGCTTTATAGCCTTTTACATAACTTGAGCTTAACATAAGCGCAATGTCACTAAAACAATTAACTTTATCAAACTTAAGCCATAAGAGCAGCTGTCGAATAATCGGTAAATTCAATAACGGTTCACCACCTGAAATGCTATAAGGTCGATACGCATTATCCAATAACGGAAGATGATATATAGCTGGATCTAATAAAACTGCATCAAACGTTTCACGCAAATCATAAAATCGGCTTTGTAAGTCAGGAACAATCACACCAATTTTTGCATTTGGCTTCAATTGATGAATACGAAAAACCTCTTGTGCAACTGCATTTATCTCTGTTTTATGATCGACATATTGCCTGATTTTTAGACGCCCCTCTTTTTGTGCTACACTCCAACTACTCACTTTGACATTAATATTACGATAGGCTGTCAGCCACGCTTCTATCAAAGGCGGTTTACTATCAAATCCAATTAAAATAATCTGTTTAAGCCTTTGTCTATAGCTAAGCTCTTGTAAAAGTTGAGCTTGTAGCAACTGACCGATGCACTGACTCTTATCAATATAGCCTTTATCGTGTAATAAAGCCTGATAGGAAAGCCCCCAATCTAAAAAATGCTCTACATTCACGTTAGCTTTATGGGTTTCTAGTGTCTTGATATCAATCTGCCAGTTTTGTAGTAACTGCCATGCTGCAAACAGTTCTTTAGCTTGTTTGATGCTTGGCATAAAGACACGCTCATCTTGCTGCAAAATAGAGAAAAACAAAAACTGTGCTTCATCATCAGAAATAACATATGCCAAATCCATGTTTAGCATCTGAGCAAACGTATACGATTTCTTTATAAAAAGATCCAAATTATAAAAATATTCATTAAACAACACACAACGACTATTTTGCACACAATACTGCAAATACAGTTGATTCAAATATTTAGCTAAGCGATTATTTACAGTAATAACAATTGTGCTTTCATCAAGCAACTTAAATAACTCAACATAAGGCGTATACAATAGAGTATTAGACATTTTTTAAGATAACCACATCACAAGGTGCGTTATTTGCAATCTTGCTGGCAACAGAACCCATGCGCCCTAAAATGCCATGATGGTGTCCATTTAAGATCAATAAATCTATTTTATTCTTCTGAGCATATTCAATAATACCATCTGCAACGGAATCCGCCTCAATCAGTTTGCAATCTACATATGTTTGTTTCTCGACCTTTTTTGTCACTTCTTGAAATTTCTTTGCTAAACGCTCTTTTATCAGCTGATTAGGCGTTTTTTCCGATACCCCTGCACCATATCCATAATCAAAAATGGTTTTATGTACTGTCACCACATGCAGCTTGGCTGATTTTTGTTTAGCGTAATCAGTCAAATGTGTGAGTGTTTTTTCTACATCATCATTGACATTAATAGCATAAATAATATTTTTATATTCAAACATAAACCAACTTCCTTATATATTTTTGAATTTGCTTATTAAGTGTATACAAGCTAATGGCTAAACTCAAAGGATTTGTATTTTAAGCTCCACCTTGCAAGTGATCAAAAGTAATGTGTTTAAGATTTTTTTAGACTGGTTTTATGTCTCAAATTGTGGTCCAGAATATAAGAAGTATTATACTAGCAAATCTTTAAGTTCTTTCAATTTTTTAATTGCTGTTACTTTTATTTCAACTTCTTTTTTAGGAGCATTACTCATCGGCACAATCGCATGCTTAAAGCCATGTTTCTGTGCTTCATGTAAACGCTCTTGACCATACGGAACTGGACGAATCTCACCAGACAATCCCACCTCACCTAAAATAATCCAATCCTTTGCAATCGGTTTGCTATATAAGCTTGATAAAATTACTGCAATAATCGCCAAATCAATACTTGTTTCATTAACTTTAATACCTCCTACCACATTGATAAAAACATCAAAGTCAGCAAGTTGCACAGCTAAGTGTCTTTGTAAGACCGCTAACAACATAGCTAAGCGATTGGGGTCTAAGCCTACCGCTAAACGTCGAGGTTGACCGTAACCGTTTTCATTTACCAAAGCTTGAACTTCGGCAAGTATTGGGCGTGTACCTTCCCATATACTAATAATAACACTCCCTGATATATCGTCATCGGCTCGATTTAAGAAAATAGCAGATGGATTTTTTTACTTCGCGCATACCCTTATCAGTCATTGCAAACACACCTAGCTCGTTTACCGCACCAAATCTATTTTTCATAGCTCGCACCATGCGATAACGACCATCTGCTTGTCCTTCAATGAAAATAACAGCATCAACAATATGCTCTAAGACCCGAGGACCTGCAACTTCAGCAGATTTGGTGACATGCCCTACCAAAAACACGGCTGTATTAGTACGCTTTGCAGTTTGAGTTAATAGGCTTGCCGACTCTCTTACTTGAGCAACGCCACCTGGTGCCGACTGCAATGATTCAATTTGCATCGTTTGGATAGAATCAATAACCACAAGTTGAGGACGATTTTGTTCGATATACTGACAGATCAGTTCAACGTTAGTTTGACTCATCATCAATAATTTATCACTTGGGAGCTGCATGCGCTTGGCACGCAAAGCCACCTGCTCTAGCGACTCTTCTCCTGTCACATAAAGTGCGTTGTATTGAAGGGATAACACCGTCATAATTTGTAATAAAATGGATGATTTCCCGATACCTGGATCACCTCCAATTAAGGTGACCGAACCTGGGACAATTCCACCACCCATCACACGGTCAAACTCACTAAAAGGAGAACCAATGCGAGGATATTCAGCAAGTGAGACTTCACTGAGTTTTTGTACTCTTGTTTGTACGCCTGCGTAACCTACTTTACTTGTTATTGATGTTGATTGAATTAAGGTTTCAACTAAAGTGTTCCATTCAAAACAATCTGGGCATTGCCCTTGCCATTTCGTCGAAAATGCACCACATGCTTGACAAATATAGCTTGTTTTTACTTTTGCCATTTACTTAAATTACCTTATTTATCGTGTTTAATTAAGCCAACTAAATAATTTTCCAGCACTTGATTGAGCTCAAAGCCCTCATCAGCTAACAGTTGAATGCCAAAGCTTTTTTTATTTTGTAACTCATCAACGCTCACCCACACAATTTTTCCCTTACAAGCAAACTCTTGCTGTAATTCAGAAATTTTGACCACAAGATTCACTTCTTCTCCAAACAAAATTTGTAGTTCACTATTCGTTAAAAGTGCCCCTTGCTTAATAAAAGGCAAATATTTTTCTAACGCATCTTGTTTTGAATCTAAAGTAATGTGTATGGTTGTCATCATCAAATTTCCATATTGATTTTGAGTTGTTTCTTTTTATTATGCTTTTTACGCCAATGCACAAAAAAGCTTATGCCAAAAATGATAATAAATAAAAGAACCATCGATATAATCCAATGCTCTTTAACCAAGTCTAGCAATGATAATTTATGCAGAATAACCTGAAGTGCACTGCCAAAATAATATCCACCCAACAAGAAAACAAACACCCATATAACGCCACCAATAAAATCAAAAATTAAGAATTTAAAATTTGTAATTGTACTCATTCCAAGCGCAAATGGAATAATTGTACGTAACCCATAAGCGAAGCGAAAACCCAAGATCAACCAAAAGTTATACTTGTCGATCAGCATACTAATTCGATTAACCTTAGGCTGCCAATTTGGTTTACGACTTAAGATCTTAGGACCAATAAATCGTCCTAAACAAAATAAGAAGGAGTCGTGAAGCAAACAACCAATAATTGATAATACAATAATCCAGCCTAAATCCAGCATATCTGCGGCAGCCGCAACACCACCTAAGATCAAAAATGTTTCACCTTCAATAATAGCAGCACCAAACATAAGCCAATAACCCCATTGTTGAATCAATGCAATATGTTCTGGTGTCATCGTTACCTCTTTACTTGTTATCTATTTTCAGTTTAATCATCAACGCTCTAAGAAGCCTTGTCGCTTATTGCAACGGTTATATATCCTCTTAAAATTCCATTGCTTATTTAAAATGCAAAGCATTTTATTACAAATTTTGTGCTTTATGCTGTAAATATTGATCTACTAAAACCAATGCCAACATTGCCTCAGCAATCACAACGCCTCTAATTCCAACACATGGATCATGACGCCCTTTTGTCACAACTTGACAGTCATTGCCATAAATATCGACTGAACGCCCTGGTATCAAAATACTTGAAGTCGGTTTAAAAGCAATACTGACTAAAATATCTTGCCCTGATGAAATTCCACCCAAAATACCACCAGCATGATTGCTTAAAAAGCCTAGCTGTTTAGTATATTCATCACGATGCTCACTCCCCTTTTGCTTAACAACGTCAAAACCATCGCCAATAGCAACTGCCTTTACCGCGTTAATACTCATTAATGCTTTAGCAATTTCGGCATCTAAACGACTAAATACAGGCTCACCGAAACCAATAGGCACATTTTTAGCTACGATATTGACTTTGGCTCCTATTGAGTTTCCTTGCTTGCGTATACTGTGGATTAATTCCTCAAGCACTGGAATTTTCTGTGGATCTGCACAAAAAAATGGATTTTGTTCAATAAAATCAGGTGTTTTAAGATCAAGTTCAATATCGCCAATTTGAGAAACATAGCCAAAAATTTCAATATTAAATTGTTGTTTCAATATTTTTTTAGCAATCGCACCTGCTGCAACACGCATCGCTGTCTCACGTGCAGAAGACCTCCCCCCACCGCGATAATCACGAATACCATATTTATGAAAATAGGTAAAATCAGCATGTCCTGGTCGAAACTGGTCTTTAATCTCACCATAGTCTTTAGACTTTTGATCGACATTTTCAATTAGTAATCCAATCGGCGTGCCCGTTGTTTTACCTTCAAACACTCCAGATAAAATCCTCACCTGATCAGGTTCTGTGCGTTGAGTTGTAAATTTTGATTGTCCTGGTTTTCTACGATCTAAATCTTTTTGTAAATCGACTTCACATAGTTCAATACTCGAAGGACAGCCATCAATAATTGCACCTAAAGCCAATCCATGACTTTCTCCAAAAGTAGTGACACGAAACAATTCTCCAATTGTATTACCTGGCATGATTATTCAACCCTGCTTCAAACGCTTTTTTATAGGTAATGAGCTCTTGATAAGTAAGTAAAAATACACCTTCTCCACCGTCTTCAAAGTTAAGCCAGGTAAAAGGCACCTCAGAAAACGCTTCACATAAAGCACATTGACTATTACCCACTTCAACGATTAAAATTCCATCTTCAGTAAGATAATCAGAAGCTTCAATTAAAATTCTGCGCGTAATATCCAAACCATCCTCTCCTGAACCTAGTGCCAGTATTGGTTCTTTTAAGTATTCTTCAGGCATAGAAGATAAATCCTCATGATCAACATAAGGTGGATTCGATACAATTAAATCAAATTTTTGTCCTTGCACGGAATTGAATAAATCTGAATAGACAGTCTTAACACGATTTTCTAAATTATGAAGCTTGATATTTTTTTCAGCCACAGCAAGAGCATCTTCAGAAATATCGACTAAAGTCACTTGTGCTTGATCAAACACATGCGCACAACTTATACCAATGCAACCACTACCTGTACACAAATCAAGTATTCTTAATACTTTATTGTGATTGACCCATGGTTCAAACTCATTGCGAATAAGTTCACCTATTGGTGAACGCGGTACAATTACGCGCTGATCGACATAAAACTTCATACCAGCAAACCAAGCTGTTTTAGTTAAATATGGCAAGGGTATACGATCTACTACTCGCCGATATACCCATTTGATCACTTTTTGACGCTCAACGTGTGTCAAGCGTGCATCTAAAATTCTGTCGTCTATGTCAAGCGGCAAATAAAGTGCTTGTAATACCAAATGAACTGCTTCATCCCAAGCTGAATCGGTGCCATGCCCATAGAATAACTCAGCTTCTAAAAAACGACTTGATGCCCAGCGTAGATAATCGCGTATAGTTTCTAAATCTGAAGCTAAAGCATCAACGTTGACATCTGTACCAAATACATCACTCATTTTATCCTCTCTTCCACAACGTACCTGTGCCAGTATCTTCTAGTACAATACCAGATTGAGCCAGTGTATTTCTTATATTATCCGCACTTGCGTAATCTTTTTTTTGCTTAGCTTCAATACGCTGTTGTATCATTGCTTCAATTTCACTATCTGGCAATACATTCTCACCACTATGCTTAAAATATGCTTCTGCAGGATAATGCAAAATCCCAAGTACATTTCCCAATTGCAATAATAAGCGTGCATATTGTGTCGCTCTTTCTATGTTGCTAGCACGATATTTATTGATCTCTTTTGCTAAAGAAAACAAAACAGGCAAAGCTTCAGGTGTATTAAAATCATTGTCCATTGCTACTTTAAATGCAGCAATATATTCATCTTTATTATCAGGCAGACCATCTATTTGCATTATTTCAATACCACGCAACGCGGAATATAAACGCTCAACAGCTGCTTTTGCTTGATCAAGATTTTCTTTTGAATAATTAATTTCACTGCGATATTGACCAGAAATTAGAAAGAAACGCACAACCTCTGGATGATATTCGTTAAGCACCTCTTTGATCGTAAAGAAATTATTCAATGACTTGGACATTTTCTCAGCATCAACTTGCACCATTCCTGAATGCAACCAGTAATTGGCAAAAGTACAGTCATTTGCAGCTTCTGATTGGGCAATTTCATTTTCGTGATGTGGGAAACGTAAATCTGAACCACCCGCGTGAATATCAAAGTTATTCCCAAGCAGTTTTTTTGACATCGCGGAACATTCAATATGCCAACCCGGACGCCCTTTTCCCCACGGGGAATCCCAACTTGGTTCATTGGTTTTAGAGGCTTTCCACAACACAAAATCAAGTGGATTTTCTTTTTGCTCATTGCTTGCAACACGCGCACCAATACGTAAGCTTTCTAAACTTTGCTTACTAAGCTTGCCGTAACCTTTAAAACTTTCAACACGATAATAAACATCACCATTGCTAGAAACATAGGCATAACCTTTTTCAAGCAACGTTTCGATCATTTGGCACATTTCAGCAATTGTTTGAGTAGCACGTGGCTCAAAGTCAGGACGCAAAATATTTAAACGATCTAAATCCTCATACATACTTGCAATCGTTCGCTCAACAAGCATATTGGTTGATTCATGGTTGTCATTAGCACGCTTAATAATCTTATCATCTATGTCGGTAATATTACGAACGTAAGTCACCTCATATCTACAATAGCGAAAATAGCGCAAAATCACATCAAATGCAATTTGAGTCCGTGCATGACCAATGTGACAATCATCATAAACCGTCATACCACAAACGTACATTTTAAGTTTTCGTGGTGTAATTGGCTGAAAAAGCTCCTTTTTTCCAGATAAGGAATTATATACATAAATACTCATACAAAACGACTTGTTCACTTCTCATTTAAAAATATCTTGTTATGTTACCATCGCCTAAGCAGGGTTTAAATCATTTTCTTACGTTTTGCCACATGCTGAAAAACCTATCCGATAATTTGTTAAAAAAGCAGGACTTTCTAACCGTTTATTTGGCTAAACTCGATTTTTTCAATTTTTTTTCTATACTCCAGATAACAACTGTTTCGCGTCAAAGGAGTGGCAAATGCCTTTTTATTACAATGCAGCTGACTCAAGAAATAGTGCCCGCGACTTTATTCTCATTACCATTTATACCGATAAATATAAGATTAAAGGTGAGATTTCTGTGCGTACAGGCGTGCGTTTGACTGATCACATCAACACAGAAACAACTGGTAAATTCATTGCTCTGCGCAATGCTAAAATTTATATACACGCTAATGACGAACTTATTCGTGAATGTGACTTTATGAACGTGAACTTAGACAATATTTTATTTCTACATCCTGATCACGGCGCATAAAAAAACAAGCGCTTGCACTTAAGAGTTTAAGTAATAAAGCAATGACCTTATGCCAATTATGGAACTGTACAGCAGGATTGATGAAATGTGAAATGCCAGAAGCTAGGCAAGTAGATATAAGATCATCTTGCATATGATCAAAACAGGTAAAGTCTAAATGGCAATGGCTATCTGTAAGCATGTTATCTTTTTGACTAAAGTGGAATAATCAAAAATTGTAACAATTATGTAGTTATTAAACTACCTAAATATTTAGTCATGCTACTGATTGCCCTTGTGGTTTTGATAAGCACTTTTTACGTGTGCTACAAGAGGCAATCAATTTCGGCAGCTTATAAAACGATTACAGAAATACTTAGCCAAACGCTGCAGATTACAGATTAACAACCCATATTTGGCAAATGAGAAGAAAAACATTTGACAGCTTATTGACATCAACTTAACATATTGCGCACTGTCGCTGATTTAACAACAACTTGCGGGCGACAAAAAAATAACACCGCTAAAGCGTTTCTATATTTTCATTCTCCTTTTATAGAAGCCTTTTAGCTTGTTATAAAATACAAAGTAAAGGGATACAAATATGGCAAATGATTTTTTATTCACATCTGAGTCTGTCTCTGAAGGTCATCCAGACAAAATTGCTGATCAGATTTCAGATGCAATTCTTGATGCTATTTTAGCGCAAGACAAACATGCTCGTGTTGCATGTGAAACGCTTGTTAAAACTGGAATGGTATTAGTTGCTGGCGAGATTACAACTTCTGCTTGGGTTGATATCGAAGATATCGTACGCAAAGTCGTCGTAGGTATTGGCTATGACAAAGACGAGCTTGGCTTTGATGGTAATGATTGTGCGGTTATCAATGCTATTGGCAAACAATCTCCTGAAATCGCACAAGGTGTGGATCGCCAAAATCCACTTGATCAAGGTGCAGGTGATCAAGGACTTATGTTTGGCTTTGCTACTAACGAAACACCAACTTTAATGCCTGCAGCAATTTATTACGCGCACAAGCTTATGCAACGACAAGCATTTTTGCGCAAAAACAAAACCCTCTCTTGGCTTCGTCCTGATGCTAAGAGCCAAGTCACATTGCGTTATATGGATGGTAAACCAATTGCTGTAGATACAGTTGTTATCTCTACCCAACATGCAGCAGATATAGGACAAAGTGCTATTAAAGAAGCCGTTATTGAAGAAATTATTCTACCTATTTTACCTAAAGAATGGATTACAGCTAAAACCAAATATCTTATTAATCCTACTGGAAAATTTGTGATTGGAGGACCTGTTGGTGATTGTGGCTTAACAGGACGTAAAATTATCGTTGATAGCTATGGAGGCGCAGCACACCATGGAGGAGGTGCTTTTTCTGGGAAGGATCCTTCCAAAGTCGATCGTTCTGCCGCCTATATGGGACGATATATCGCTAAAAATATTGTGGCTAGTCGTTTGGCCGATAAATGTGAAATCCAAGTTTCATATGCTATTGGCGTTGCACAGCCTACTTCTATTATGGTTAATACTTTTGGTACAGGTAAGGTGGATGATTATGTGATTGAAGAACTTATACTTAAGCATTTTGATCTTCGCCCTTATGCAATTACCCATCAATTAGATTTATTGCGTCCAATTTACCAAAAAACTGCAAGTTACGGTCACTTTGGTCGAGAGGATATTGATTTTACCTGGGAAAAGACTGATAAAGCGGAAACATTATCATCCACAGTACATATTTAGCAATGCTCTAGGGAAATTCAATTAACTTTCAATATACAAATAAACCTGCTTACCTTATAATACCTCGGTGTGTTTAAGGTCTTCTCATATCATAAATGATATTACATATAACATTATTCATTTGGCTAGTGCTAGGATGCCTTTCATTTGTGCTTCCGAGTCGCTTTTTTAGTCATTTTAGGTACGCAACCATCATTGCCGCTTTACTGATTATAATGAGTGCTATTTTTTACGTGAAATTAATAAGCATAACATTTGAAATTACATTGCTACCTGAAAATCTAACTTTCTTATTTCAACTAGATGAATTATCACGCTTTTTTGTGCTTTTGTTAGGACTGTCAACAGTTGCTATTTCGGGGTTTGGGCAAGCTTATTTCCGACACTTTAGCTTAAAACATCAAAGAGTTATTCATATAGCTTACCCTTTTTTCGTCCTTGGGATGCTTATGGTATTGAGTGCAAGTAACACATTTACCTTTCTATTTGCTTGGGAGATAATGAGTTTAAGTTCTTATTTTCTAGTAGTATGCGGCAACACAGCCAAAGTTGTCCGACAAGCAGGTTTTTTATATTTAGGCATTGCACATATTGGCTTTTTATGCATCAGTAGCGCTTTTTTTCTATTAAACCACAGTGATTTTGCCCTACCTCTAGCTAATTTAGTATTTACTCTTATGTTAATTGGATTTGGTGCAAAGGCAGGTCTTTTTCCATTGCACATTTGGTTACCAGAAGCACATCCTGCCGCTCCTAGCCCAATTTCTGCATTGATGAGCGGTGTTATGTTAAAAACGGCGATTTATGGACTCATTCGCTTTAGTTTCTACTGGCTCCTCCCATGGCAACAATCATGGTGGGGTTTTTTATTTATTGCAATTGGATTACTTAGCATGCTCATTGGCGTCCTCCATGCTGCACTACAAAGCGATATGAAACGACTATTGGCCTATTCTTCCATAGAGAATTTGGGATTTATTGTATTAAATCTAGGTTTTGCTATTGTTTTTTATCAATATCAACAATACACGCTATCTAACGTCGCTTTGCTGATTGTTTTATTGCATAGCTTAAGCCATAGCCTATTTAAATCTTTACTTTTTCTCTGCACAGGTTCAATTTTACATGCAACAGGTGAACGCAATATTGGAAAATTAGGTGGGCTTATTCAAAAAATGCCATGGGTGAGTGCTTGCGCATTGATAGGTTGCTTAGCAATGGCAGGCTTACCATTATTCAGTGGATTTATTTCCGAATGGCTTTATTTACAGCTTTTTTTCAAACAGCAAACATTCGAGCATTTCAACTTTGCTGTACTATCTATTGTCATTGCTGCCACAAGTATGTTGGTATTTGCCTTAGCAGGTTTTGTCGCTGTGAAGTTTTTTGGCATTGCATTTTTAGGTCAACCCAGAGAATCTCAACTAATACATGCTAAACCAGCCAATTTGTTAGAGCGAGTGTCTCTACTGTGGCTTACAATATGGACGATCGTAATTGGTTTATACCCTGCACCATTTATCTCTATGATTCAAAAAGTAATTAACTCAATATCCGATAAATTCACTCTTGTTTGGAAGGGTAGTTTCACTATTTCATTTCCACATTCAACCTTGGCAAACAGTAATTATTTTGCTCCATTACTGTTAGCATTTATCATGATTTTAAGCTTGTTACTTATTTTCCCCTTGATCCATAAGCACTTCCGTAGAGATGCCACCTGGGGATGTGGCTTTGATTCCATTAACTCACGTATGCAAGATTCTGCTGAGGGGT
Organism: Candidatus Nebulibacter yamunensis; assembly: GCF_024208055.1. Lineage (NCBI taxonomy): Bacteria > Pseudomonadati > Pseudomonadota > Gammaproteobacteria > Thiotrichales > Francisellaceae > Candidatus Nebulibacter > Candidatus Nebulibacter yamunensis. The sequence continues at coordinate 62,706 of NZ_JAMBMW010000008.1, read as the reverse complement.
TTTCCCAACCATTTAAACAGATTTTCTCTAAATTGATTCAAGTAAAAATTAATATATCCAATATCAATGGTGATAAACCTCACTATTTTGTTTATATTTCCGAAAAAATATGGCCTTTTTTTTATAAACCCATAACACAAGCTATCTGGAAGATTGTTTTTATAACACGCTGGATTCAACAAGGAAAAATTTCTGTTTATTTGACCTACGTTGGCTTAACGCTACTTGTTTTACTCATCTTGGTATTATGGATATGACCACAGAAATAACCACAATTTTGCTACTTGCTTTACAAGGTATACTCATTATTGTAATTTCTCCTTTACTAATAGGTTTTCTACAAGTATTTAAATGTTGGCTGCAAAATCGCACCGCTTCTTCCCTGTTTCAACCTTATTTTGTATTTTATAAGCTCTTAATCAAAGAACCCATATTGCCTTACAATGCATCCTGGCTATTTAAATATACTCCTTTTATCTACTTTTGTGCTTTAAGTATACTTGCTTTTAGCACTCCTTTTATATTCTATCGTGGCTTGTTTACATCGATCATAGACGTCATTGTTTTAGTTGGTATATTAGCACTCGCTCGAATAAGCATGATACTTGCTGCCATGGATATTGGATCAGCGTTTGGCTCACTAGGCGCAAGACGAGAGATGTTTATTGCCTGCTTGGTTGAACCTATATTGCTGCTTGTATTATTGAACCTTGGCTTGATAACACATGGGTTAACGCTTGGTCATATCAGTTTTAGCTTGATCCAACATAGTATGCTGTACCCTAGCCTTGCTTTCTCTTTGTGCGCATTTACTATCATTTTGCTTGCTGAAAACTCCCGATTTCCTTTTGATAATCCAAGCACACATTTAGAGTTGACCATGATACATGAAGCAATGGTACTAGAATATTCAGGGAGATATTTAGCCGCTATAGAATGGAGTAATGCGTTAAAGTTGGAATTATTTTTATTGATCTTTATCAATTTGTTTTTTCCTTTTGGTTTAGCGGTAGAAACTTCGTTATTATCCATTACAGTTGGATTCATCACAACCTTAGTCAAACTTATTATATTATTGGCACTACTTGCAATTACAGAAACACTACAAACTAAGGTGCGTATATTTAGAATACCAGAGTACCTTGGTTTAGCACTTTTCCTTGCTTTTCTGGGTATTCTTTTAACACAATTAATAGGAACAACAGCATGATTCATAGTTGGTTGCTTTTTTTGATAAGTTCAATGCTACTATGTAGTAGTTTAATGTTAATCCAATCTTACATTACGAATGTAATCAAACTTTTAATTATTCAGAATGTGCTTTTAAGTAGTTACATACTCACAGAAACGATCTATGCACCAAGCATGGAAGTATTTATTTCTTTAATTATTACCATTGGCATCAAAGTTATTCTTTTACCATTTTTACTATGGAAATTAGTTCAATTTTTACACCTTTCCGGACGTATTGAACCAATACTGAATAAGCCTAGTCTACTGTTACTAGCATCTGCGCTTATTCTCTTGGCATTAATTTTAGGACAGCAGTTGGTCAACAGTATGCTTCATCGCTACATTTCAGGATTTTCACTTGGACTTGCCAATGCATTTGTAGCTGTATTAATCATTACTTTTAGAAGAAAAACTGTCACTCAAGTAATGGGTCTATTAGTATTAGAAAACAGTATCTTTATTCTAGCCGCAGCGATAAGCACAGGATTCGCTTGGCTAATCGAACTTGGGATGAGTTTTGATATCCTTATGGGTTTTATGATTTTCACACTATTCTTAATCCGAATACAGCAAGAGCATGGTTCCTTCCAAGTTCAGTTATTTGAGAAACTAAAGGAGCGTATATGAACTTGATTACGCTATTACTCTTGCCTTCTGTTATTGCTTTAGTCCTATTGCCTTGGATAGAAAACAGGAAATATGCGACTCATGTAAATGCTATATTATGCAGTTTAAGCTTTATCATAAGCATTATTTTAGGCTATGTAATATATGTTGAAGATACAGCACTATTTTTTTTCAAAGACTGGTTTATGTGTGACAAACTGAATGTCCTTTTTATTATACTTAGCAGCTTTATTGGAATGAGCACAAGTTTTTATAGCATTAGCTATCTGGATAATGAAAATAAAACACATTTACATCCTTTAGTTTATCGCTTTTATCATACGACTTACCAATTGTTCTTGCTAGGCATGCTGATTGTATTACTCAGTAATAATATCGGCATGATGTGGATTGCCATGGAACTTGCTACTATCTCCAGTATTGCATTAGTCGGATTAAGACAAACCCCACAAGCGCTAGAAGCTTCATGGAAATATTTGATTTTATGCGGCGTAGGTATTGGGTTTGCACTACTTGGTACTGTGATTTTATATTTTGGTGCTTATACTCATGGTCTGGGAGAAGAAGGCTTACTATGGACAAAATTAATGACAAATATCTCTCAAATTCCTGCCAAATTATTAAGCATCAGCTTTGTATTTCTTTTTGTTGGTTATGGTACTAAAGTCGGATTCGTCCCATTACACAATTGGTTGCCAGATGCCTATGCCGAAGGATACCCAATGGTAAATGCCTTATCATCAGGCGCTTTGCTTAATTTAGCGTTATTTGCCTTGCTCAAGTTTAAGCTATTATTTGCCAACGCAGGCTTAATTAATTTTCCTTGTTACCTTTTCTTAACCTTTGGCTTTATCAGCTTATTTTTTGCAGCCCTATCACTATTTCGCCAACGAACACTTAATCGCTTGTTAGCATACTCTTCAATTGAACACATGGGACTTATCAGCATTGCAATTGGAATTGGCAACAAGCTTGCATTACTTGCAGCGATACTACACATCTGGATACATGCCTTAGTTAAAACTGCTTTGCTCTTAATATCTGGTACAGTAATTCAGCAATTTCATACTCAAGTACTACAAAAAATTCGTGCATTATTTGAAAAATCTCCTATAACCGCAAGTTTATTTTTAATCTCTTTTTTGGCTATTCTTGGTTTACCACCATCGGGATTGTTTATAAGTGAATTACTACTGATTCTAGCAGCAATGGAGGCTAATATTGGTCTTATGATTTTGCTTGTCGTAGGACTGATACTCGCATTTTTAGCCATACTATTAAAAATTCAGCCATTGTTTTTTGGACAATTAAACACTCCCATCACTCATTTAAAAAATACAAAACATATTTACTGGACAGTGGGAGCTCATTTGATATTGGTTATCATAGCAGGACTTTATATGCCTATTTTCTTACTTGATTCTGCTATATATTCCATCATAGGTGGAAAGTCATGAATAAAACAATGCTGAATGATCTTTTACACTTTAATAACATCAAGGCTTATCAATATTTATCTGTTGATATTAGGTTACAATATCCTCTTGCTAAAGAAATTAAATCTCAAAATGGTCTTTTGCTTACAGAATGGATTGCTTTTGACTCCTCTTCAAATGAAACGAACTGGTATGTATTGTATTATTATCAAGCCTACTGGCTCTGCATTGTGTCTCGACTAAATCCAAAACGACCAATGCTTATTGATTTAAGTGAAGCCTTTCCTATAAATGAGAGATTACACAGAGCTATCCACGATTTAACCAAAATTCCAACAAAAAAAGCAAAAGATAAACGTGCATGGCTAAATCATGGTCATTTCAAAATGGGAATTTTAAATCCCTATAGCAAATCAAGTCGCTTTGCCAAATTACATTATGTTTTTAACAAAGTCTCAGGAGAAGGAGTCCATGAAATTCCAGTAGGTCCTGTGCATGCAGGAATTATCGAACCTGGACACTTTCGTTTTTCTATCGTTGGTGAGCGAATTTTAAAACTAGAAGATCGATTGGGATACACACATAAAGGCATTCATTCTTTACTTATCAATAAAAGCATGTCAGAAGCAGCTTCTTTACTTGGAAGAGTAAGTGGTGACACTACTGTAGCTTATGCTTATGCTTTTGCACTTGCTTGTGAGAAGCAGCTTGGCTTTGAAATAGATGCTAAAACAAAATGTATACGTGCTATTTTACTTGAACGCGAACGCTTGATTAACCACATCGGTGATATTGGTGCTATTATTAACGACACCGGTTTTATCAGCTTAGCAATGCAATTCTCCATCTTAAAAGAAAAACTTGTACGTGAGAATAAACTGCTAACACATCATCGATATATGATGGATGCCATCTCCCCACAACAGTATATGACTATGTGGGATAAATCTATAGTACATGATTTACTCAACCACCTTAATGATGTAAAAAAGCAGTTGTTCCAATTAGAGCAGATTTATCATGATCACCATGGACTTCAAGATCGCTTGAAAACAACCGGTATTTTAACGCATACTCTTGCTCAATCTTTAGGTGTTTTAGGTATAATCGCAAAGGCATCTGGCATTGCTATCGATGCCAGGGCATCCTGCACACTTTATCCTTATTCTGAAATTGATTTTACACCTATAACGGCAGAAACAGGTGATGTCGCTGCACGCGTATATGTGCGTTTTCGTGAATGCTTACAAAGCATTGATATGATTGAACAATTTTTGCAATTAGAATTCAATAACTGTACACAAGCACTTGACATAGATCAATCCTCAACAGAAAAGATCAGTATTATGTGCGTAGAGAGCTGGAGAGGCCCTATATGTATTGCAGTCCAACTTCATGATACTAAAGTTTCATGGTGCCATTTCCACGATCCTTCATGGCAAAACTGGCCTGCATTAAGTCATGCTGTTATGAATAATATCGTTGCTGATTTTCCACTTATTAATAAATCTTTTAACTTAAGCTACAGTGGTGAGGACAGCTAATCATGTGGAAGTTTACAAAAAAGTTACTTAAAACAGGTATTAAAAGTGAAAAAATAAACCCTATAGTTAATGATATTGATGATCTAGAAATAGTTGGCAAGATACTTGAAAAAAGAATTGCTCAACGTTTTGGTAAAGCACTTGCTATTCGTATGGTGGATGCCGGCTCTTGTAATGCCTGCGAACTTGAAGTTCATGCAACTAACAATCCCTTTTATAACCTTGAGAGCTATGGTATACGATTTGTTGCAAGTCCCCGTCATGCCGACATGTTATTTGTGACAGGTCCTATAACCAAAAATATGCGTGATGCGCTTGTTAAAACCTATGAGGCCATGCCTCATCCAAAGTTAGTTCTAGCTATAGGTGATTGTGCGCATTGTGGAGGCGTTTTTAAAGACAGTTATGCGGTTGAAGGAGGAATTCAAGGGATTATTCCAGTGGATGTAGTTGTCAAAGGGTGCCCTCCTTCACCTGTTCAAATCATACAGGGAATTTTCAAAGCAATTGAGTACTGTTATTAACTAACTCTATTCACGCAAACTCGCATCCACATGGGTTTTTAAAGAGGTAAGAATTTTAGTAATTGCTTCATTCATCATTTCATCAGTCAGCGTTTGCGTATTGTCTTGAAATATTAAATTTAAAGCAACACTCTTCTTATCTTCAGGCAAGCTTTCGCCTTGATAGATGTCAAATAAATCCACTTGATTCAAATGTGATACATTTGCTTTATTCACTGCATCGATTAACCTTTGAGCTGTTGTATTTCGATCAACAATCACCGCAATGTCACGTGAAACCGCTGGATATTTTGAAATTGCCATGAACTTAGCAATATCTCGATTTGAAATTTTGCTAGTTTGCAGCTCAAATACGACAGGTGATTTCCCCTTAATCTGCATGACTTTCATAATATTTGGATGCAAAATACCAATCACACCAACTTGCTCGCCGTTTTGGTAAATATAAGCAGACTGACCTGGGTGCAACCAATCGATATCTTCACATGTAACATAATTAATCGACTTTTTATTAAGTTGTAGTAACGCCTCCACATCGGCTTTAACAGAATAGAAGTCTGCTAAAGTTGTTTCTTGCCAATTCAGTGGATTGATATTGCCATAAGCAAGACCTGCAAAATGCAAATATTCATGTGCCAGCTGCTCAGCTGGTTGAAAGCACACTCCTTCTTCAAAAATGCGTATGCGTGACTGTTGACGGTTTAAGTTGAACTTAAAAGTACTGACTAACCCAGGAATCAGACCTTGGCGCATCACTGACATATCTTGTGAAATTGGGTTTTGTAATGTAAGTCCCGCCTGGTTAAAAAATAAAGCATCTAGTTTAGGGTCGATAAAACTGTAATTCACTACCTCATGATAACCACGATCAACCAAAACTATTTTTAAACGATTAAGCGCCACTACCTGTTCAGATACCTGCTGTTGTATCAAAGATACTTCTGGTAAACTCATCGGTAAGTTTTGATAGCCATAAATACGACCAACCTCTTCAATCAAGTCTTCTTCAATTGCTATATCAAAACGATAGCTTGGCGGGATTACCTGCCAAAGTGTTTCATTTGCATCTTGTGATAATTTATTGATAGAGATATTCAATGATTGAAGTATTTGCTCAACATAACTTGTCTCAAAATTCATCCCTAAAATAGAATTAATCTTGCTCAAACGCAAAGTTATTATTTTGTTTTCATCAACATAGTGATCTGCAACTGCTAGATCTTCTATTTCTCCACCAGCAATATCAAGAATAAGATAAGTTGCATAATCAATTGCATATGCACAAAGATTAGGATCTACACCACGTTCAAATCGATGAGATGAATCGGTGTGAAGTCCATATTGACGCGCTTTTCCTGCGATTGCCTCTGGTGTAAAATAAGCACTTTCTAAGAATATAGTCTTGCTGTTTTCCGTCACCGAAGAATAAAGCCCACCCATCACACCTGCAATTGCCAACACTTTGTTATCATCAGCAATAACAAGCGTATTGCTTTTTAAAGTCACCTCAGTCTCATCTAGCAAAATAATCTTCTCACCCTCTTTTGCCATACGTGTATAAACACTACCTGTTAGTTTATCAGCATCAAATGCGTGCATCGGCTGACCAAGTTCAAGTAGAACGTAATTGGTAATATCTACAATAACTGAAATTGAACGCAAACCTGAACGACGTAACCGCTCTTTCATCCACAAAGGTGTTGTAGCTTTAGTATTAACGCTTTTAATCATTCGTCCAAAATAGCGCGGACAAAGTGTGCTTGCTTGGCTTATTATGGTTTTAGATGCTTTTTGTGTTGCTTGTAATTCAACTACTGGTAATTTTATTAATTTTGAACTTGTTAAGGCTGACACTTCTCTAGCAATACCATAAACACTTAAACAATCGGCGCGATTTGGCGTTAAGTCGACTTCTATAACATCATCGTCCAACTGTAAATACTGGCGTATATCTATACCAATAGGGGCGTCAATAGGTAAGTCCATTAAACCTTCACTTTCTTCACTTATGCCTAGCTCTTTTTCCGAGCACAACATACCAAAAGACTCTTGCCCTCTAAGCTCACTTTTTTTGATTTTAAAATCACCAGGCAACCGTGCTCCAATTTTTGCCAGTGGTGCTTTCATTCCGGCGTAAACATTTCCTGCTCCACAAACGATAGTCAATAGCTCATCTTCACCAATATCTACTTGGCAAATATTTAACTTATCGGCAGCTCGATGTTTTCCAATACTTTTAATTTCTGCTACAACAACACCACTAAAAGGTGGTGTGACCGCCTCAATTGAATCGACTTCTAATCCTGCTGTGGTGAGTTTTTCCTTAAGCACACTCACTGTGGGGCTTTCATCCAAATAATTGCTCAACCATTGATGACTGAATTTCATTTTTAAACCTTTTTATTTTTTTATATTTTCTTTGATCTTTTTATCTATTAGAACTGCTTTAAGAACCTTAAATCATTTTCGAAAAACAAACGCAAATCATGAATACCATAGCGCAGCATTGTTAGTCGCTCAACACCCATACCAAAAGCAAAACCACGGTATTTTTCCGAATCAATACCACCTGCTTTTAATACATTTGGATGGACCATACCACAGCCTAAAACCTCTAACCAGCCCGATTGCTTACATACCCGACAGCCCTCTCCTTCACACATAACACATTCCATATCCGCCTCTGCAGAAGGTTCAGTAAATGGGAAATAAGAAGGACGAAAGCGCATTTTCAAATTTTTCTCAAAAAACGCATTTAAAAAGGCATTTAACAGACCTTTTAAATCAGTAAAAGATACTTTCTCATCAATCCATAAACCTTCGACTTGGTGAAACATTGGTGTATGTGTCATATCTGAGTCACAACGATATACACGCCCTGGTGCAATCATGCGAATGGGTGGCTCTTGTTTTTCCATTGTTCTGATTTGCACACCTGATGTATGAGTCCGTAAAACTGTAATCGGATTAAAATAAAACGTATCGTGCATGGCACGCGCTGGGTGATGATCCGGAATGTTCAACGCTTCAAAATTATGGTAATCGTCTTCTACTTCAGGACCATACTCCGTAACAAAGCCCATTTTACTAAAAAAACTTTCAATTCTGTACATACTGGTTGTTATAGGATGCAAACTGCCTGGCACTTGTCCTACCCCTGATAAGGTAACATCAATTCTTTCCATAGCCAGCTTCTGTGCAAGCTCAATGGTATTTAACACATCTAAACGTGCATTAATTGCAAGCTGCAACTTATTCTTTGCAACATTCACCGCTTGACCAAGTTTAGGTTTTTCCTCATCTGGTAAGTTTGCTAATTGTTTCATAATTTCAGTAAGTTCACCCTTTTTCCCCAAGTAGTGAACTCGAATTTGATCTAACTCTTGCTTATTTTTAGTATTCTCTATAGCAAATAGGGCTCTAGAGCATATATCATCTACGATTTGCATGTATGTTACCTTTGTAAAATAATGGTGGCTATTATATACCACTCAAAAATCATTTTGCAGAGTTTATTGCTTATGAGCAGGGGCTTCTTTTTCTTCCATTAACTGCTGTTCATAAACGACTTCTATCGCCACAGAAGTTTCAGCAGCCATGCTTTGAAATGCAACCTTCTCATTATTATTGGGTGCTTGACGCACACGTATACGCCATAAAGTGTAAGTCATAAGCAATAAACAAACAAAACCAACATAAATAAAAAATCCAAACGGTCCAAACAAGGACATAAGCCAAGTCACACCAAGCGGTCCTATCATTGATCCCATCCCATAAGAAAGTGCTAAAATCCCAACGATACCTATCAACTGATCTGCACTTAAATAATCGCTAGAATAGCTAATAGACAAAGGGTAAAAAGTAAAAGTAAGTCCACCTAGGATAAATGAAAAAATCGCAAGTTGCCAAAAATTATTATGAAAGATACAAATCAAAATGGAAATAAACACCGAGCCTATCAACATTGATACAAGCACAATCCTGCGATCAACTAAATCAGATATTTTACCAATTGGTAATTGAAGCAACATACCACCAAGAATAATGGCAAACATCAGATACGAAATGCTTTCAATGGGAATCTTTGCTTGTTTTAGAAATAATGGATAAATCGTATAAATACTCCCTAATATCATCCCGGCAACAAGCGCTGTCCACATACCAAGTGGTGCTTTTTTATAAAGGATAACAGGTGAAAGCAGATTAGGATGCTCCTGTTTTGGCATTTCAAAACGTGTCAAACACACTGGGATAATCGATATCGATGCCAAAATGGAAATCACACAAAAGGTCATCAACACGCTGTTAAATGGAATATTTAATAAAAATTGTCCGCTTGCTTGGACAAAATAATAAATAAACAAATAAATCGACAATACAAGTCCTTTGTGACTCTTACCTGCTCCCTCTAAGCACCATGCTTCAACAACGATAAAAAGCCCAGCAAGTGCATAACCACAAATAAAACGTGATATTCCCCAAATGGGTACGTCATAGAATATACCCTGTGAGATAGCGCCTAACCCCATCAAAGTTGCAAATAGGACATATGCTCGAATATAACCTATTCGCAAAATAAGCTTTTGACTAAAATAAGAACCTAGCACCATTCCAGTAAAATAAGCAGCAGAGATCAAACCCACAATAAAATTACTCTGCCCCATACGCTCTAATTCAAGCGTGGTATAAGTTGTATAAAAAGTATTACCAATAGTTAAAATACACATGCTTAAAATTGGAGTAAATAACATGGCATATTTTGGTTTGTCAACTGACATAGTGGTTTCTAACTTTCATCTTTATATCATTTAGCTTCCAAGCTTAAATGAGATAAAGCACAGTCACAATAAAATTTTGATGCCTTTTTTATTTCTATCTTTGTGAGTTATTTCTAAACCTTTAGTAAAAAGGTTATCAAGTTTATTTAAAGAATGCTGATATTCGCAAATAAAGTAATATAATTTTGTCTTACCAATCCATCGTATTTTGATATTTTATAGTATTCTTTGCCATTTAACCTTTTTTCAAATATTTAAGTGATTGGGTCTTGTCAATTTCATCTAACAGATCAACATATTTCATGATAATACAAACGCAGCTACCTTTTTCATTTAAAACTCCTATTGCTTTTGAAATTTTGCTGTTACTGGCATTCTGCGTCCTATTCCAAAAGGTCGACGTTGAATAAACAGAATTTGTGGTGCTTGCTTACGTTTAAATTCAGCAAATTCCACCATTTTATAAATGCGTTTTTGCTCTTTTATATCCACTTTATCAACGATTTTTTGTAGATGCTTAATTTCTGTTTCTTGCAATAAATCACGTTCTAAATAGAGTTTAAGCATAGCATCTAAATAGTAGTAATCCGGTAAACTATCCGAATCTTTCTGACCTTCTGAAAGTTCCGCAGATGGGGCTTTATCAATGATCGCTTTGGGGATAAGCTCACCATAACATTGATTGATATATTCAGCTAACGCATAAACGTCGTGTTTATACAAATCACCTATGCAATTCAACGCACCACACATATCTCCATAGAGGGTTGCATAACCTACCGCCAACTCGCTTTTGTTACCTGTTGTAAGCATCAAAAATCCGCTGTCATTAGAATATTCCATCACAATGCGTCCACGAATGCGTGCTTGCATATTCTCTTGGGTGAGTTTTTTAGGTAGATGCCCAAATGCCTTTTCAAAATTCTGACAAGTTAATAAGAATTCTTCTTTGATCTCACGGATAAATAACTCAATTTCAAGATTGTGGCATAGCTTAACAGAGTCATCAACGCTGCCTGCTGAAGAATAAGCTGATGGCATCGTAATGGCTTTTACATTTTCTTTACCTAATGCTAAAGTTGCAATAGCAAGTGTCAAAGCACTATCAATGCCACCAGATGAGCCCACAACCACACCCTTAAAACCACATTTATGCACATAATCATAAAGCCCACAGGTAAGCTGCTTTAAAACTAAAGCATATGGCTGATTCTGATAAGGATAAGGCAATATCGTAGAAGGTAAATTTGCCAAGTCAACACTAATTACATCCTCTTCAAAATGCTTTGCTAGAGCGATAAGCTCGCCCTTTTTATTACAAATAAAACTTGCGCCATCATAGACAAGCTCATCATAACCACCAACTTGTGAGCTATAAATAATAGGTGACTTTAGTTTATTGGCAATATTAGACACAATGCGTTGGCGTTGTCGAAATTTGCCTAACATCGATGGTGAGGCATTTAATACAATAGTGACGTCTAATCCTATCGACGATAAAGCGTCAATAGGATTATAATCATAGCCTTGATGATTGTCATACCAAATATCTTCACATACCAAAAGTGCTATGCTTTGACCTTTAAATGAAAATACGGGGTTATTTTTAGCTGGAATAAAATGCCGTGCTTCATCAAATACACCATAACTTGGAATTAATTGCTTATGATAACTAAATACAAGTTCACCTTTATCAATTACAAGTGCACTATTATGAAACTTTTTAAGCGCTGAAACTGTTGTAGCTGCACCTATTATAACAGCAACCTGTAATTTTTTTGTTAAATCTTTAATTCTTTGAATTACTTCATTTTGCCTATCAATAATTTCAGGATAAGTTAACAAATCATATGGATAGTAACCTGTAATACACAGTTCAGAAAAAACGATCAAATCTGAATCTTTATGTGTATATATTGCTTTACTTATTTTTTCAAAGTTATAGTCAAAATCAGCAATAACGTAATTTAATTGAACTATGGAAATTTTCATTTATTAAAATACTCAATTTAAGACTTCAGACGAATACCACGCGATAATAAATACCATGCAAGACTATATAAAACAACGATAAAGATAATAATTGCAACAAAAGCAATTGTGGGGTTCATTGAAGAATATCCAATAAAAGCAAAACGCACAAAATCAACAATATAAAACAATGGATTATATTGAACAATATGCTGCCAAAATGGCGGCAATACGCTTAGACCATAAAATACACCCCCTAAGTAAATCAGTGGTGTTAATACAAAAGTTGGGAAAATGGTTGTATCATCAAAGCTCTGGGAAAATATCCCATTGAGCAACCCGCCCAATGAAAATAACGCCCCACACAATAAAAAGGCAAGCATAATCAATAATAGATTATGAAAATGTAATGATATTCCACCAAAGAGTGCCGCAACAATACTTACCAATACACCAACAATTACACCACGCACAATCCCACCCGAAATATATCCCAAAATAATCAGATGGTTATTAGCAGGAGAAACAAGTAACTCTTCGATTGAATGACTAAAACGCGCACCATAAAAAGATCCAACTACATTTGCATAGGCGTTGTTAATCACCGCCATAATAACAAGTCCTGGAGTAATAAACTGCATATAATCAAAGCCATCCATCATTCCAACACGTGCACCAACGACTTTGCCAAATATTAAAAAATATAAACTCATCGTAATGGCAGATGGTAAAATCGTTTGTGGCCATATTCTAAATATGCGCACAACTTCTTTTCTAAGAAGCGTATAATAAATCGTCCAATATTCTTTAATTGTCATGTCCTCTACCACACTTTTTCTCTAGCAACATCAATAAATAATTTTTCTAATTTATTCGTTTTGCTTTTAACACTTATCACTTCTATATTTTGCTCGGATAACCCTGCAAATAATTGATTCAAGGATACATCTTTACCTACTTCAATTTCTAAAGTCATCTGGTCAACAACTGTAAATTGACCATATTCACAACTAAATTTATTCATGCTTATGGGTTGCTTTAAATCAAAAACATAAGTTTCTTTTTCAACCGAACGCAAAAAAGTTTTCATGTCTGAACTGATATGAAGCTTACCATTATGAATAAGTGCAATACGATTACACATGCTTTCTGCTTCTTCTAAATAATGTGTAGTGAGAATAATGGTTAAACCCCTGTCATTTAAAGCTTTTATCTGCTGCCACAATATTTGCCTTAACTCAACATCTACACCTGCTGTCGGTTCATCTAAAATCAATACCTTTGGTTTATGAACTAATGCACGAGCAACCATAAGTCTGCGCTTCATTCCGCCTGATAAAAATCGGACTTGTGTGTCTTTTTTATCCCATAATGCCATGTCTTTTAATAGCTTTTCTGCATAAGGAACAGTTTCATTACGTGAAATACCAAAGAAACCTGATTGGGTTAAAAGGATCTGTAAAGGTGTTTCAAAGACATTTACATTAACTTCTTGCGGCATTACACCCAAATGTTTACGCGCCATATACGCATCTTTTACCGTATCAAAACCACACACTTCTATGCTGCCACTTGTTTTGTTAACCAAAGATGAAATCATGCCTAAGGTGGTTGATTTACCAGCACCATTTGGACCCAAAAGTGCAAAAAAATCACCTGGATAAACATCAAAACTAATATCTTTAACCGCGTGCAATCCACCTTTATAAATTTTGTTGACATTGACCAAAGACAATGCTTTTTCAAAGCTCATAAGAACAAAAATCCAGTGTTCATTGAAGACTAATGAACACATTGTAGCAAATTATAAACTTGAAGCTATAACAACATGCTAGTTTAACCAATCTAGACTGCCTTATATCTGCCTTGCCATATTCGTTAAATCAACGTTATGGACACGAAGATAATCCACATTTTTTTGGATAAGCTCATGAGCAATCATTGCCGTTGCAATATCTTTGTATAAATTGCTTTTGCCTTCAACCACTCGCATAACTGATGACTTACGCGAATGACCAACCAGTATTTCCACGCCTAACGCTGATTTAATTTTATCTACATGCTTAAGTAAGGCGCGTGCTTGATAATCGTGCTTACCAAAACCAATTCCTATATCAAATATTAATTGCTCTTTTTTCATCCCCCACGACATAAGATCCGCGATTCTTTGTTGCGCATACTCAATAACTTCTAAAACAGGATCGCGATTAATGTCAAGGTAGTTTGTCGCCGCTTTGCCTAATTGGTGCATAAAGACATATTTAATATCAGCGCCTTTAATAAGATTTGCAATAGCTTGGGCTTCTATACCATAAACGTCGTTAATCATATTCACACATGAATAGTGCAAGGCATTTTCAACAACTTGCGCATGGTAGGTATCAATGCTCACTTTAGGTGTAACTGATAAGCCAGTATATTTTATCAACTCATCTAAGACAATTAAATAAGGCTGAAGCATGAGCCAATTTTTCTCAGCAGTTTTTGCTTTTACCTGTGGTTTAGTACTCTCTGTACCTAAATCAATGACTTCCGCTCCTTCTTCAATCAATCTCATAACATAACCTGCAAATTCATCGACAGTTGGTGGCTGAGCTTCTTCCGCTGAAAATGAATCTATTGATAAGTTTACAATTGCCATGATTTGAGTTGCTGATAAAGTAAAAGGGGCAAGCTTCAATTTTTCCATTTTTTTTAAGTATTCATATAAATCTATGTCTTTATTTGGATAACGCCAATTAGGGTAAACCTCTAACAAAGGTTTTAACGCAAAATTACGCTCCAATAATGCCTTATGGGGAATATTAAGAGCATCACTACTTAAAGTTACATCTCCATAACACAGAATATCAATATCAATTTCTCTAGGTGACCAAAACGCATGTAGTGCATCACGCCCCATTTCTGTTTCAATTGCCTTAATCCCTAATAAAAGAGCTTGTGGTTCAAGCGTTGTTTCAATAAGAAGCGCCATATTATAGTAATCTATATTCCAACTTACTGGTGCACTTTGTGGCAATAATGCTGATGTTTGATAAATCTTTGAAGTAGCAATGATTTTAGCTATACGTTTATCAATAAGATCAACTGCTTTGCGTAAGTAATCAAGCTTAGCACCTAAATTACTCCCTAATCCTAACACTACTTTTGGCATATATACTCCACACAAAAACTTGCATTTACTACATTCTCTAGAGGTGGGGTTTTATGTAACTCAAGATAGACGTTTAATGGATGATTAAGGTGTAAAACCAAAGCATCTAGCAAAGACTGCGCTAAATGCTCAATAAGTTGATAACGTTTTGATGCGGCCATTCTCATTAACACTTCGTTTATTTGCGCGTAACAAAAAGTATCTTCAAGTGCGTCACTTATGCAGGCTTTGGGAATATTTTTAAACTCTACAATTACATCAACTAGAACGGTTTGCATCTGTTGTTGTTCAAAATCATAAACACCAAGATAAGTATTTAAAGCTATACCATTTAATTTAAGTTTATACATAATCGCTAGATCACACGTGACAAGGTTTTTAAAATCTTGCTATTATCAACAACATTCTGCAAATTCGATAGTCTAAACTGATCCATAATTGTGAAAAAATTAACATTATTTTTATTTTTTACTATTGGCAACGTTACGCTAACGATGGGCTCTGTACAAAGTGAAATTCAATCTTTGGTTAAAACATATCATTTATCCGACGCCTCTATAGGTATTGCTGCTCAACGTGTGAGCTCTGGACAAGTGCTTTATAAATACGCTGAAAATCTCCCGTTTATTCCGGCAAGTAACAATAAAATCTTCACGGCCATTGCTGCATTAACAGCCTTGCCAAAAAACTTCCAATTTACAACTTCGGTCTTATATGACAAGTCACAATTTAGCAATGGTACCTTAAATGGCAATCTTTACCTTGAGTTTACAGGTGATCCAAGCTTAACAGGTTCAGAACTTTACAACCTTATCTCACAGATCAAACAACGTGGGATACAAAAAATAAATGGCGATGCAGTTATTATCGCCAATCACTTCTCAGGTGATTACGTTCCAAATGGCTGGTCAAAAAGCGATACTCCTTACTGTTTTGCAGCACCTGCTTCAAGTCTAAATGTGAATAAAAACTGCTTTGTGATCAAGCTTATTAATACAACTGGCAACAAAACAACTGTTAAAGAGGTTTCCAATACCCGTAATATTACAATCAATAATACAACAAGACTTGCTCCACCAAGTGAGCGTAAAAACTGTACCTTTGATATCCAAATGACCAATCATAATGTGCTTAACCTATCTGGGTGTCTACCACAAAAAGCCGAGTTTTATTTGAACCTTGCAGTTGCAAATCCAGCACTTAAAACGCAACACACCATTAAAGATTTTTTGCGTGAAGTTGGCATCCATTATTCAGGAAATGTGACCTTTGGTAATCTACCAATAAAAACTCCACTCACCATGCTTGTTAAACTAACCTCCGCATCAATCGATGATATGATTAGTCACATGCTACTAAAATCCGATAATCTATATGCTGAGAGCTTTGCACGCACAGTTGGTTACACCTTGTTAGGCAGTGGCACAACAGAAGGTGCAACCAAAGCAATCAAATCCATCATTCAAAAAAGCTATGGCGTTAATATAGGTGAGCTACACATGGAAGATGGTTCAGGGCTTTCTCACTTAGATATTGTCACCCCTATTTTTATGGTGGAGTTACTCACGAAAGTTTACAATAGCATAATTGGTAAACGGTTTTTTAATGCACTGCCTAGCTCAGGTGAAGATGGTTCACTTGCTTATCGAATGGTGGGGAAACTCCAAGGCAAGGTCCATGCTAAAACTGGTACGCTTGCGGGGGTGTCTACTCTATCAGGTTATCTGTTAACCAAAAAAAATCACCTGGTTAGCTTTTCAATCATGCTTAACAACCTAACCCAAAGTCAACGTGTGAAATCACGTATTTTCCAAAACGAAGTGATTAAAATCTTTTATGATAACTTCTAAGGGTTGTGCGACAAACTCTTAGAACCATCCATTGTTAAACCATTTTATAAGGATCGACCACCTGATTAAACTCATCTTCAGGCAAAAAACCTAAAGCCTTATTTGCTTCACTTAAGGATAGGTTATGTTTATCGGCATAATGCGCTATTTTTGATGCTTTATCATACCCAATCACGGGACTTAATGCTGTCACAAGCATCAACGAATTATGTAAATACTCTTCAATTTTCTTTTTATTAGGTTTTGTGCCCGCTAACGTAAAACGTGTAAAATTAATGCAGCTATCCGATAACATATTTATAGATTGCAAAATATTATAGATAATGAGCGGCTTATAAACGTTCATTTCCAAGTAACCCGCACTGCCTGCAATGGTTACTGCCAGATCATAACCAAAAACCTGCACACATGCCATCGTCATCGCTTCACATTGAGTAGGGTTAACTTTGCCAGGCATAATAGAAGAACCAGGTTCATTTTCAGGCAACAAAAGTTCATGGAAACCAGCGCGAGGTCCACAGCTTAACAGTCGGATATCATTGGCTATTTTAAATAATGAATTTGCTAACACTTTAATTTGTGCCATCATTGCTACTAAAGCATCGTGTGAGCCTTGTACTGCGAACTTATTTTCAGCAGAAATAAAAGGCAATCCCGTAATTTTCGCAATATGCTTACATGCTTTTTGTGCAAATTCTTTTGGTGCATTTAATCCCGTCCCAACTGCTGTCCCTCCAATTGCAAGTTGATAAACATCTGTTAATGCTGCTTCTAAACGGCTAATATCTTGCTTTAATAACTCAGCATATCCTGAAAACTCTTGCCCTAACGTTAAAGGCACTGCATCTTGCATATGAGTGCGCCCAATCTTTACAATTTTTTCCCATTCTTTAACTTTACTATTCATTTCCGTATATATCGTTTGCAAAGCGGGAACAAGTTTCTTTTTTACGCTGATTGCTGTTGCAATATACATAGCTGTTGGGAAAGTATCGTTTGATGATTGAGACATGTTGACATGATCGTTAGGGTGAATAGGATCTTTACTACCTAATATCCCACCTGCTAATTCAATAGCACGATTTGAAATTACTTCATTAACATTCATATTTGATTGTGTGCCACTGCCAGTCATCCACACATGTAAGGGGAATTGATCATCATGCTTGCCATCTATAACTTCATCAGCTGCTTGAGCAATTAAATCCTTGTAATTTTTTTTTAAAAGCCCTAACTCAAAATTTGCTAAAGCAGATGCTTTTTTCAATATTGCCATCGCCTTGATGACTTCCTGTGGAATTAAATCGTTCCCAATTGAAAAATATATCAATGAGCGCTCTGTTTGCGCACCCCAATACTTGTTACTATTGACCTCAATCTCACCCATACTATCAGTTTCTATACGTATTCCCATGTTATTTAACTCCATTTATAATCAAACAGCTGCTTGATTTAAGCATATTTTCAAGCATAAGAAAACTCAGATAATAAACAGACTAAAATACTGTTGCCGGCAATTGGCTATTATTTTGGTTGACGCTACAAAGTTTTTACAAGCAAGCTGATAGACATATGTTAACTTTACATCTCACAAGGTTTGCAATGTAGCGCAATCCTGATTAGACTTATGTGCGACTTATCACTAAAGATTAAAGGACGAGTATTTATGCCATTTAAAGATTATAAACTACTGGAAACTATTACTCACACAGTACAAAAAAGTATTCCTTATTATCACCCTGAAAGCATGGATGTGATATCGCTTGAAACACGAGCTTTAGACGTATTTTCTGATTTTCATATCGTAAAGCCATACACTATCCATGTAAAAGCTTTAATTGACGATGCCTTACAAAAGATGCAAAAAGTTGAAGTACATTCTTTACTAGTTGTTAATAATGATGACCAAATCATTGGTCTTATCAATGCAAAACGCTTGCACGGTGTATATAGAACACAAGTTGCACAGCGAGAAGGTGTTCACTTTAAAGAAATGACGAGTGGAATGCTTATGACCAAAATCAATGCGCTACCTGTTCTAGAATACGATGTATTAAAAGATGCACGTGTTGGACATCTTGCACGTTTAATGCACGATCAGCAAATTGATCATTTGCTTATTCAAGAATATGATAAACATGGTAACGCTGTTATTCGTGGAATCATTTCAGCCAGCTTTATTGCTAAACGCTTAGGGGCCAGCATTGGTCATGACTTCGGTTCACGCAGTTTAGCCGAATTAAATAAAATCATCTAACCTTATCATTATGGCTATTATCTCTTTACGCAATGCCGACCTTGCCTTTGGTCACCATAAACTCCTTGATAATATTTCTTTAGACATCGAGTCCAATAAACGTATTTGTTTAATTGGACGAAATGGCACAGGAAAATCCTCCCTTTTTAAAGTATTACAAGGTCAAATTTTACCTGATAGTGGTGAACGAATTGTTCATAATAACACCAAAATTGCATGGCTTGAACAAGAGGTACCAGAAAATACTAAAGGCACGGTCTTTGACGTTGTTTTAGCGGGTTTCGGGGAACTTGGTCAAATATTAACAAGTTATCAACATCAACTGCAAACTGATTTAAGCTTGCCTGATAACCTATCTAAACTAAGCGACTTACAAAAACAAATTGACGATGCACATGGTTGGGAAGCTCAAACTGAAGTGGAAAAAGTGCTCTCTAAGTTATCACTAGATAAAGAAGCTCCGTTTGATGATTTATCTGGAGGTCTTAAGCGTCGAGTTTTACTAGCTAAGGCGCTTGTAAAATCACCTGACTTATTACTATTAGATGAGCCAACTAACCATCTTGATATCGAATCGATAGAGTTCCTTGAACGTTTTTTATTGCAATTTAAAGGTAGTATTTTATTTATTACTCACGATCGTAGTTTTTTACAAAATATTGCCACTGATATTACGGAACTTGATCGAGGTAAAGTTCTTAGTTTTCCAGGAAATTATGAACGCTTCTTAGAACAAAAAGAAGCATATTTACACGCTGAAGATGTGCAAAATACCAATTTTGATAAAAAACTTAAGCAAGAAGAAGCTTGGATTCGTCAAGGCATTAAAGCCAGGCGCACACGTAACGAAGGGCGCGTTCGTGCGCTTAAAATCATGCGTGAACAAAGAAGTGCAAGGCGAGAACAACAAGGTAATGTATCATTAAGTGCATCCCAAGGTAGTAAATCCAGCAAAGTTGTTATTCGAGCTGAAAACCTTGGTTTTAGTTATCAAAACAACTCAATCTTTAATCATTTCTCATGTGAAATACAACGTGGAGATAAAATTGCAATCCTTGGTGCGAATGGTTGTGGTAAAAGTACATTGCTACAGGTTTTGCTTAAAAAGTGCCCTCCCTCTTTTGGCAATATTATTCACGGTGAAAACCTACAAATTGCTTATTTTGACCAGCTTCGAAATCAAATTAATCCCAACTTATCGTTAGTTGATAATGTAACGGAAGGTAGTGATTATCTTGATATCAATAATCAAAAAGTACACGTTATAGGCTATCTTCAAAACTTTTTATTTGACCCAAAACGCATGCAAAGCCCCGCTTCCTCACTTTCAGGAGGAGAACGTAACCGCCTATTACTTGCTAAACTCTTTGCCAAACCCAGTAATATTTTGGTACTTGATGAACCAACTAATGACCTAGACGTTGAAACTTTAGAAGTATTAGAAAGTTTGATTCTTGACTATACCGGTACTGTGCTTATCGTTAGCCATGATCGAAGCTTTATTAACAATATAGCTACTAGCACAATCGTGTTTCAAGGCAATGGAAAGTTGGAAGAATACATCGGTGGTTATGACGACTGGCTGCGTCAAAAACAATTTGCATCTGAAGTTCTTGAAAAATCAAAACCAAAGTCAGTCCAGCCAATAAAAGATAAAGCGAATCCCCCAAAAAAGCTCTCTTATGCACAAACAAAACAACTTGCTACCTTACCTGATGAAATTGAAAAACTTGAGTCTGAAATTCAATCTTTGCAACAACAAATGTCTGAACCCCAATTTTACCAACAAGATAAAGTCAACATTCAACAAACCCAGCAGATACTAGAAGAAAAAACAACCTTGCTAAATGAAAAATACCAGCTCTGGGAAATGCTTTCTGAGTTTGAAGGACAATAACAAAAGCTTCTAATCACAAGAAAAAATAATCGCATTTAGCACTTTATAATTGGGGGTAAATCTATCAAAATAAGGACATGCTAAGCTTTCATCCACGAGTACAAAGATGTTACAAATGTTTGGTAACGATGCCTTATCCTCTTTTGACCAACAAAAACTGCTTAAGAAATTACAATCGATTGAACCTAATATCACCAATATTCAAGCTGAATATCTTCATTTTATTGATTATGCCAATACTTTAAGTGATACACAGCAAAAGAAACTTGAAGCACTTTTAGACTATGGTGATAAAGGTAAGCTTAACGATAAATCTGGGACTTCATTGATCGTCCTTCCACGCATAGGAACAATTTCCCCCTGGTCATCCAAAGCAACAGATATACTCCATAACTGTGGCTTTACTGATCTTAAACGAGTCGAACGTGGAACTGTATATTACCTTCAAACCAATGTTATATTAAGTAAAGAAAACTTAAACAAAATGGCTTCTGTATTACATGATCGGATGACGCAAAGTTTTAGTTTTGACATCAATACTATTAATCCATTTGCTAACACACATGGTCAAGGGATACTCAAAATCATCCCTCTTCTAGAACACGGTAAAAATGCATTAAATGACACTAATAATAGACTTGGTTTAGCACTCTCGGAAGACGAGATAAATTATTTAGCTCATGCCTTTGAAAATTTGGGTCGTAATCCAACCGATGTTGAGCTTATGATGTTTGCTCAAGCTAACTCTGAGCATTGTCGACATAAGATCTTTAAAGCAGATTGGATCATCGATGGTCAAGCAAAACCAAATGGTTTATTTTCGATGATAAAAAATACTTATGATCACCACAAAGAAAATATTTTATCCGCTTATCATGATAATGCCGCAGTAATTGCCGGGTACGCAGCTGAACGTCTGCAAAAAGATCAAAATGGTTTATATCACTTTAAGCGAGAGCCTATCCATATTCAGATAAAAGTTGAAACTCACAATCACCCAACGGCAATTGCACCTTATCCAGGAGCAGCAACAGGTGCAGGAGGTGAAATACGTGACGAAGGTGCAACAGGTCGTGGTGCTAAACCCAAAGCTGGTTTAACCGGTTACACCGTGTCCAATCTTCTGTTACCAAACGATATTCAACCGTGGGAAAAATCTTACGGCAAACCTAAACATATTTCTTCAGCATTAGATATTATGATAGAAGCACCATTAGGTGGAGCTGCATTTAATAACGAATTTGGGCGCCCTAATCTATGTGGTTATTTTCGCACCTTTGAGCAATCCTTTAATGGAGATGTGTGGGGTTATCACAAGCCAATCATGATCGCAGGCGGCTATGGTAACATCAAAGAGGAACATATCGAAAAACGCAAAATTCCAGTTGGTGCTAAAATCATTGTCTTAGGAGGACCTGGAATGCTGATTGGTTTAGGGGGAGGAGCTGCCTCCTCTGTTAATGCAGGTCATTCGAATGAGGCATTAGACTTTGCTTCTGTGCAGCGTGATAATGCTGAGATGGAACGTCGCGTGCAAGAAGTTATTGATAGCTGCTGGTCAATGGGTATAGATAATCCTATTATCAGTATTCATGATGTTGGTGCTGGTGGACTTTCTAATGCTTTACCTGAGTTGGTTGCAGATTGCGCACGAGGTGCAGTGTTTGAGTTAGATAAAATTACTGTTGCTGAAAAGGGCTTATCTCCACTTGAAATATGGTGCAATGAATCACAAGAGCGATATGTATTATCCATTGAAAGGAAAGATTTAAGCTTATTTGACAAAATTGCTAAACGTGAACGCTGTCCTTATACCATCGTTGGTGAAGCAACAGAAGAACAAACCTTAATTTTAAAAGACAGCGCTTCTGCTGTTGACCCCATCCATATGCCACTGTCTGTTTTATTAGGTAAACCACCTAAAACTCTTAAAAATGTGTGCTCAACTCCAAATTACAAAACAAACTGGGATTATTCTAGCATTAATTTGCATGAAGCAGTTAAACGCATTTTACGCCTACCTGCTGTTGGTAGTAAGAAATTCTTAATCACTATAGGCGATAGAACTGTTGGTGGCATGACTCAGCGCGATCAAATGGTGGGACCTTGGCAGGTACCTGTTGCTGATGTTGCTGTTACAGCTGCCAGTTTTACTGATTATCACGGTGAGGCTATGGCAATGGGAGAGCGCCCCATACTTGCGATGATGAACCCAGCTGCCGCTGCCAGAATGACAATTGGTGAAGCAATTACAAACATTGCAGCAGCATACATCTATCATCTCTCTGACGTTAAGCTTTCTGCAAATTGGATGGCAGCATGTGGACATAAAGGTGAAGATGCTAGGTTATATGAGATGGTTAAAACCATCGGCATGGAATTTTGTCCACAGCTAGACTTAACTATTCCTGTTGGTAAAGATTCACTTTCGATGCAAACCAAGTGGCAGGATGAAGAGGGTGATAAAATAGTGGTCTCTCCTGTATCATTAATTGCAACAGCCTTTGCGCCCGTACAAGATATTCGCCGCACATTAACACCACAATTGCGCTTAGCCTTTGAATCTGATTTAATTTTTATCGACTTAGGTATTGGTAAAAATCGCTTAGGTGGCTCCGCATTTGCACAAGTTTACAACGAACTTGGACAACAAACACCTGACATTGAACCTAAACACTTGCAAAACTTCTTTGCTGCTATTCATAAGCTTGTTAAAGACGATAAAATTCTTGCTTATCACGATCGTTCTGATGGTGGGTTATTTGTGACCCTCTGCGAAATGATGTTTGCTGCTAAGTGTGGACTTGATATTGATATTGAAGCTTTGGGCGAGGATGTACATGCGGCTTTATTCAATGAAGAACTTGGTGCAGTTATTCAAACGCGCAACATTGATCACGATATCGTTATGCAGCTTTTAACAAGCTTCCAATTAAAAGCACATCGAATTGGTAAACCAAATGCTTCAGTTGAGGATGCGAAATTTATTATCTACAACGATATTGACGAAATTTTCTGCGCTACAAGAGCAGAACTACAAGCACTGTGGTCACAAACTTCATACCAAATTCAGCGTATGCGTGACAATGCTCAATGTGCCGATCAAGAACACACACTCATTAAGGGTCTAACCGATCATGGACTATTTGCCCAAGTACCTTTTAGCCATAAAGAAAATATTGCTGCACCTTATTTAAATTTAAATATCAAACCTAAAATTGCGATTTTGCGCGAACAAGGCATAAACAGCCACAATGAAATGGCTGCTGCTTTCACTTTGAGTGGTTTTGATGCAATTGATGTCCATATGAGTGATTTACAGTACAATCGACTTGACCTTAATAAATTCAAAGGCTTAGCTACTTGTGGTGGTTTTTCTTATGGAGATGTATTAGGCGCTGGTGGTGGTTGGGCAAAGTCAATTCTATTTGATAATAAACTCTACGATCAGTTTGTACATTTCTTTAATCGAAGCGACACATTCACAGTTGGGATGTGTAATGGCTGTCAAATGCTATCGCAGTTAAAAGATATTATCCCTGGTGCCGAGCATTGGCCAAGGTTTGTTAGAAACCTATCTGAGCAGTTTGAAGCACGGCTTTCGATGGTTGAAGTATTGGAAACACCTTCTATTATATTTCAAGAAATGCAAGGCTTAAAAATGCCAATCGTCATCTCACATGGAGAAGGACGGACTCAATATCAACATCAAAATGATTTAAATTCGTTGATAGTCAATAAACAAACAACCTTACGTTTTATTGATAGCCACAGCAATCCCACTGAATATTATCCATTAAATCCCAATGGTTCTGCAGGTGGTTTTACAGGTTTTACCTCACAAGATGGGCGTGTCACGATTATGATGCCACATCCTGAACGTGCATTTAGGCTCGTCCAAATGTCATGGTATCCTGCTGATTGGCGCAATAAAGACCTTGAATACTCCCCATGGATGCGCTTGTTTATGAATGCACGCAAGTGGGTTAATTAAAAAACTAGAAGCGTATTCCTAACAGTCATTAGCAACTAGAAATGTATGCAATTTAAACGATATGGTAACTCAAGGGACAAATAGGCTTGAGAAACCGGATAACGCTGTAATGCTATCTATTGAAAAACACTACCATAAAATCCATTCATTTTCGCACGATTGAATTCTGAGAAAATCCATGGTTTTTCAGCTTCTTAAGGTATATTCTCAACAATATATAACCTTGACGATAAACCCACAAGCAAAATGAAACAAACTCATATTATTATAATTACTTACACTCAACCTACCCATATTATTGATGAAATACGTCCAAAACATCGTAAATTTCTGGATCGAGGTTATGAGGCAGGTCTATTTATCGCATCTGGTCCAAACAGTGACAAAAATGGAGGGGTTATTTTAGCAAGTGGGGACTTAAATGAAATTAAACAACTCATAAAACAAGATCCATTTGTAATCGAAAACGTTGCTAGCTATAGCTATCACAGCTTTGATCCAGTTAAGTATGCTACAGCTTATCAGGTTTTTATTTAACCTGTTACCTTATATTTTATTTTTTAAACATGCTTTAACAAAGCCTTCAAATAAAGGATGACCATCACGTGGCGTTGATGTAAATTCAGGATGAAACTGGCAAGCAATAAACCACTGATGTGATGGAATTTCAATTACCTCAACAAGCTTATGGTCCTGTGACTTACCACTTACCACTAACCCCGCTTGTTCTAAAGCTCCAACATAGTGGTTATTAACTTCGTAACGATGGCGATGACGCTCTAGTATACTTTCTTTGTTATAAATCTTACGTACAAGAGTCCCTTCTTTTAAATGGCTAAGTTGTGCACCTAAACGCATTGTGCCCCCCAAGTCAGAATTTTGGCTACGCTTTTCTTTTGCACCTTGTGCGTTTTCCCATTCGGTAATAAGACCAATCAAAATATCAGTGGTCTCTGGTTTAAACTCAGTACTATTGGCATCTTTTAGTCCAAGCATATTGCGTGCAAACTCAATAACAGCAACTTGCATCCCTAGGCAAATCCCCAAAAATGGAATATTGTTTTCTCTTGCATATTGAACCGCTTTAATTTTTCCTTCTATACCTCGCGCACCAAAACCACCTGGCACCAAAATACCATCAACATCGCCAATAGTTTCTTTGACATTTGAGTTGTCAATCTCTTCTGCATCAATGAATTTAATATCTACCTTAGCATGATTATGAATACCAGCATGGAATAACGCTTCATTTAAAGATTTATAGGCTTCAGTTAGAGTTACATACTTACCAACTATTGCAATCGTTACTTCATATTTTGGGTTTTTGATTTCGTATACTACTTTATCCCATTCAGATAAATCAGCTGAACGTACATGTAATCCAAGTTGACTCACCACGCAAATGTCTAAACCTTGGTCATGATAGCGACGTGGAATCTCATAAATACTCGACACATCTTCTGCACTAAATACAGCAGATTCTGACACATTAGTAAACAAAGCAATTTTGCGCCGTTCATCAACATCAAAACTTTTTTCACAACGACAGACTAAAATATCAGGTTGAATACCAATGCTTCTTAGCTCTTTAACCGAATGCTGGGTCGGTTTTGTTTTAAGCTCACCTGCCGCTTTAATATAAGGCAAGAGCGTTAAATGTAAAAATAGGCTTCGTGCTTTACCTAATTGTTGTGCAAGCTGACGAATTGCTTCTAAGAATGGCAAAGATTCGATATCACCAACAGTACCTCCAATCTCAACAATCGCAACGTCTGTTTTATCATCAACTGCCTGTAGCACTTTAAGCTTAATCTCATCCGTAATATGAGGAATCACTTGAATCGTACCACCAAGATAATCACCACGACGCTCTTTTTTAATCACATCTTGGTAAACACGTCCCGTCGTAAAATTATTGCGCTTAGTCATTTTTGTGCGAATAAAGCGCTCATAGTGTCCTAAATCTAAATCAGTCTCAGCACCATCTTCGGTAACAAATACCTCACCATGCTGTAACGGACTCATGGTACCAGGATCAATGTTTATATATGGATCAAGTTTCATTAAAGTGACGTGTAAACCCCTACACTCCAGTAAAGTAGCTAAAGAAGCAGCAGTAATTCCCTTTCCTAAAGAGGAAACAACGCCACCTGTTACAAATACAAATTTGGTATGATTATTTTCAATATGGATAGACATAAAAAAGCTACGACATTAAACATTGTTAATGTTGGCAAAGCATAACAAAAAGCATCTTCTTGTGCTAGCAAATTTTGTTTTATCTCACTATAAAGTTATTCTGATTTTACAATCTCAACAACATTACCAGAGGGATCTTTTATATAACATGAGTAAGTATCATCACGATGACGTTTTAATTTTCCATATCGTTTAGCATCCTTAGAAATAAAGGCAATATGTGCTGGATGCTCATTGGATATCACGAAAGCAAGCTTAATATTTGCAAACTCAAGCATTGCCCACGTCTTGTCTTGATAAATAAGTTTTGCCTTAAAATGTGCCAAATACCACTGAACCGTTGTATCCAAATCTTCCACCACGATTGCCACATGATCTATCTTGTTCATAGCTCTGCCCTGTATGTTCTGTTACCATGCTTAAGTGTAACCCATCACAATTCTTTTAGCATAAAAGCCGCAAATGATTTGAATTAGGTAAATATACTTCATTAATGAGTTTTTTATTACTTTTTTGATTGATCTGCTGCTATACAATCTTTACATTCAATATAAAGCACTGAACTATGCTCAATAAGCCTACCACCTAGCTCTTCGACTGCTTTATTTTGTCTTGATTCAATGACATAATCAATAAACTCTTCTACTTTATGACATTTCACGCAAATCATATGATCGTGATGATCATCTGATTCTAGCTCGTAAACCGCTTGTTCACGACCAAGGTTAAGACGTTGCAAAATTCCTGCTGACTCAAACTGAGCCAATACACGATAGACAGTAGCAATACCAACGTCTTCACTGTTCTGTTGTAGAATTTTATACACATCATCAGCTGATAAATGGCGCTGCTGTGAACTTTCAAAAATTCTTAATATTTTCAGCCTTTGTTGCGTTATCTTTAATCCTGCTTGTTTAAGATCTTCTTTTCCTAATGACATAAACTTAACGATATTAAGCTATAAATTGGGGTATTCTAACCACATCACTTTGATAAATGAAGTCATTGTACATAATTACCGATGAATTTTTATGTTATCTACACTAATTGCAAATTTTTATTCCCTCTTATTGCTTATCCTTGATTTTACATTCAAAGCCGCTACTATACGCCTTTATAGATATATCTTTAGGCTTAACATGCTTCATTACAAAGACTTACGAAATTTTTTAGATTATCTTGAAGAGCGCAATGAACTCAAACGTATTTACAAAGAAGTCTCACCATTCCTTGAAATGACTGAAATTTCTTCCCGCGTCTTACGCCAAAAAGGTCCCGCACTCTTATTTGAAAATCCAAAAGGTTATGACATGCCTGTATTGACAAATTTATTTGGCACAGAAAAGCGTATTGCCCTTGCTCTTGGTACAGACGATGTCAACAAATTGCGTGAAATTGGTAAGCTTTTAGCCTATCTTAAGGAACCAGAACCACCTAAAGGATTAAAAGACGCTTGGGAAAAAATGCCAATTCTCAAGCAGGTATTAAAGATGTCACCTAAAGTCATAAAAAATGGACCTTGCCGTGAAGTAATTATTGAGCAAGATAATATTAATTTTTATCAAATGCCAATTCAAACCTGTTGGCCAAAAGATGCTGCACCACTTATTACTTGGGGACTTACTATTACTAATAGTATAAGGAAAGAGCGTTTAAACTTAGGTATCTATCGCCAACAAGTGATTGGTAAAAATAAACTTATCATGCGTTGGCTTCATCATCGAGGTGGTGCACTTGATTATCAAGCATGGTGTAAAACTTATCCTGATCAACCTTTCCCCGTTTGTGTTGCATTAGGCGCAGATCCTGCTACAACTTTAGCTGCTGTAACTCCAGTTCCTGATACACTTTCTGAATATGCCTTTGCAGGTCTTTTGCGCGGTAGTAAAACAGAGCTCACACCATCTTTACTACACGGTGATGACATCATGATACCAGCCTATGCTGAAATTATTTTGGAAGGTTATATCTATCCAAATGAAACTGCAAAAGAAGGTCCATATGGTGATCACACAGGCTATTATAATGAAGTTGAAACCTTTCCTGTTTTTACAGTTGAAAAAATAACGCATCGCAAAAATCCGATTTATCATAGTACCTATACTGGTCGCCCACCGGATGAGCCTGCCGTTTTAGGTGTTGCTTTTAATGAAATATTTGTCCCTATTATCCAAAAACAGTTTCCTGAAATTGTCGACTTCTATCTACCACCAGAAGGTTGCTCTTATCGCTTGGCAGTAGTAAGTATTAAAAAGCAGTATCCAGGACACGCCAAACGTATAATAATGGGAGTATGGTCATTCTTACGTCAGTTCATGTATACCAAATTTGTTATTGTTGTCGATGAAGATATTAATATACGCTCTTGGCAAGACGTTATCTGGGCGATTACGACTCGTATGGATCCGATTCGAGACACAACACTTATTGATAACACACCAATCGACTACTTAGATTTTGCCTCGCCAGTATCAAGCTTAGGTTCTAAAATGGGGTTAGATGCAACCAATAAATTACCTGGCGAAACAACCCGTGAATGGGGAGAAGTTATCACCATGCGTCAAGATATTATCGATAAAGTAGATATGTTGTGGCCTGAATTAGAAATTTAAACTCTACACCTTAATAGCCAATAATCGCTGGAAATATTCAACAGTGTACAGGAATTAAGAGGTTTAAATCTACTTAAAGTACATTTGATATAAATGAGTTAAATCTTCAAGTTTAGGCATAATTTCCTCGTTGTGAGGTTTGCGGTTTAACAGCTCTTGTAAAGCTTTCGGAGCTGGAACTTCCTTGTTAATAATTGGCTCTAAAACTTGCTCAAACTTAGCAGGATGTGCAGTTGCCACCATGATAAAATCCTGATTTTTTGGTAAATATGCGCGTGCAAAAAATGCAGTTGCTGTATGTGGACAAATCAACATATGGTATTTTGATTCAATTGCTTTAATCATATTAACAATATCCTGATCAGTTGCCTTAAATGCTTTAACGTTTTTCCGGAAATCCTCGACGCTATTATATAACGCATACAAACGTTCAAAATTACTTGGCTTGCCAACGTCCATCGCATTAGCAAATGTTTGAATGCTATGTTTATTGGGTAGTATTCCATGAGTCAAAAATTGCCCAATTACATTGTTTTCATTTTGACTTATAATAATTTCATTAATAGGTAACCCCATTTTTTTTGCCCAAAAACATGCACAAACATTACCGATATTACCGGATGGCACAATAAAATTTGCTTTTTTGCCATACTCTAAATAGTACTGCCAAGCAACATAAGCATAATATGTTGTTTGAGGTAAAAGCCTACCGATATTAATACTATTTGAGGTATTTAAGTAGGTATTTTGTTGCCACCAACTATCTGCAAAAGCGGCTTTAACCAAAGTCTGGCAATCATCAAATGTACCTTTTACTGAAACTGCACACACATTATCCTGCCAACAAGTAATCTGTTGTTGTTGACGAAGCGATATTTTACCTTTTGGAAAAAGTACTATCACTTTTATCTTTGGTTTTTGATAAAATGCCGAAGCAACAGCTGATCCTGTGTCGCCTGAAGTTGCAACCATAATGGTAAAGCTTTTGTCTGTTTCAATATGTATTAAACAATTTGACAAAAATCGCGCACCAAAATCTTTAAATGAAAGTGTTGGTCCGTGAAACAACTCTAACATTGCATTATATTGATCTAGTCTTAGACAGGGTAAATCAAAGTTAAAACTCTCTTTACAGATTTGATCAAGTTTATCCTTTAACGGATCATCTGCAAAAAAAGGTTCGAGTAATTTAACTGCAAATTTAGCATAAGGAAGATCTGTTGTTAAAGATTGCCAATCAAAAGTTGGAAAAGCCTCTGGCACATACAAACCACCATCACATGCTAAACCATTTTGTAATGCTTCAGATAAAGTGACAAAGGTGTTTTTATTTCGTGTACTAATAAAATTCATCTTTCCTCTCGCGTTATTATTCTTGCACCCTCTACGTTAAGTGGATTTACATAAGCTTGACTATCCAAGCCCTCTTTTTGAAAAATTTGTTGTAATTCCGATGCAATGTATGTAGATGTTTGTCGCTCACAAGCCAAAGCAAATACAGCAGGTCCCGAGCCAGAAATCCCAAATCCTAAAGCACCTAGCGCTAAAGCTTTATCCTTAGCCTGATCATAGCCTCTAATTAGGAGTTTACGCTTTGGCTCTACTAAAATATCAATAAAATTTTCTGTCAACCTTTTTATATTTTTCTCATAAAGCGCACTAATAACAGCTGCTGTTTTTGCACTTTGGGCAACAAAATCTTTTATATTAAAAGGCACATCAATGAGTTTACGTGCTTCTTTTGTTTCTATTTGAAGCTTTGGCACCACAACAGCGGCATAAAGCTCAAGCGTTGGCAGTTGAATAAACTTGCATGGCTGTGAGTTTTGTAGTAAAACTAAACCTCCAAACATTGCAGGTACGGCATTATCACCATGATAAGCGCCCCCTGAGGTTAAACTCTCACCATAAATAGCATAATCAATCAAACGCTCCTTTGGTAATGGCGCTTGTAAAAATTCATTCACCGCTAGGATTGCCGCTACAGATGAGGCTGCAGACCCTCCGATACCTGATCCAATAGGAATGCCTTTTTCAATCGTGATATCCAATCCTATTTTTAAATGATGGTCGTTTATAAATTTCTTAATTACTGCGCCACAGACGTTTTTATCTATATTTAAACTTAGATCGTTCTTCGTAAGCACACCTTTAATATCTTTAATGACAAGCTGATCATCATCTCTACGTGTTAAATGCACAATATCACCCACACCTGAAATAGCAAAACCCATTAAATCAAAACCTACAGCAAAGTTAGCACTTGTTGCAGGTGCAAAGGCAGAACCTTTTTTTATATTGTCATTCACCGATATTTTCATTTCTTCTTGTTGCAACGGTCTATCCATTTTTTAAATCCTTTACTGCTAAGCGCATCATCAAATGTGGCTTAGGGTTGTTAGTGGGGAGAAACTCCTCAAGGCTCTTAAACCCGGGTTTTTCATAAACATAAATTGCTTTTGTATTTGCTTTTTCTGGGTTAATAATGAAATAATCAACCTCTGAAAACTGATCTAATATAAACGCCTTGATCATTTTATAACTTAACCCTTGGTCAAGAAATTCTTTTGCACCAATAAGAAGATCTAACGTCAACATTTTTTACCTTCTACATACCACTTATCATAATTATGGTTTGGATCATATGGTCCATTGATGAAAGTGGTAATTAAAAAACCAAACGGTTTATCATTACAAAATGCCACCCACTGGTTGAAAGTATAACCCCCATTATCATTAACCCCCTGACAATAAAGCTCCAGGTTGTTTAGCGTATTTTTAAGCCCATCTCCATAATAAAATTCTTGAACGTGTTTTTCACTAAGCCAACTAAGAATCATAGCTTTATAAGCGCTATTTACTTTCTCAAATTTTAGTCTCATCATTTTAACGTTCTTCTTTGCTAAATTTTTTCATAAATCTCCCGCAATCTGCTCAACCTTTACTTGATTCAAGCAATATACAGTCTCATCTGAAATAGTATACCTATCGACGTTAACAGCAATCCATTTCGCTGTTGGGATTATATCATATGCCCACATCTCTGTTAGTTTTTGACTTATCATAAAATTCTGTAATATAAATAGTGCATTTTTTTGTTTTTCAGTTATGATTTTGTCAGTTAAATCTTAATATTTTGTGCGATAATTCAGTAATTTGCAGGGGTCTCCCCCATCAAGAATTTAGATTATGACTGCACAAAGTAGTTAAGGAAAGGAATTTTCTAACAACCCAAACAAGGAGATAAATAAATGAACACCAAAAAATCTGCCCTTATCACAGCCGCTTTAGCTTTTGGTATGTCTAGTAGCACTTTTGCAAACAATACCAATTTCCAAAGTAATGACATGAATTCAGGTTATGCCAATGCCCAAACTAACAGTATGCAAGCCGATCAAAACCCTAATGCCGATAATATTAAACTTGAAGATGCAAAATGCGGGGCAGGTAAGTGTGGTGAAGGTCAATGTAGTGGCATGTACTCATCTGATAACACCTCTGATGCAAATTGTGAAAGTGGCTCATGTGACAGTGATTCAACTATGTAATAACGCATACCTGAGTTGAACAAATATACACAATGACTAATCTTACTATCCATCATAAAGCAATTGGCTTGGGACTAAGGCAAGAGTTTTTTAACACACTTTTAGCACAAACCCATATTGTTGATTTTATTGAAATTGCGCCTGAAAACTGGCTTGGAATGGGTGGTAAGCGTAAACATTTACTTAACCAATACCTGCAAAAGCTTCCTATTGTATTGCATGGGCTTAATCTTTCTATTGGTAGTATTGCACCACTTAATTTCAAATTTATTAAGTCAATTAAAGCCTTTATGCGTGAATATAATATTTCGATATATAGTGAGCATCTAAGCTTCTGTAGCGATGCACAAGGCTATCTATATGACTTATTACCTTTGCCTTTTCATGACAAGACAATCAAACACGTTGTTATGAAAATTAAACAAGTCCAAGATATAATCGAACAACCTCTTGTATTAGAGAATATCTCATATTATGCTGCTCCTACTCAAGTCATTAAAGAAATTGATTTCTTAAATATCGTTATTCAAGAATCTGGATGTCAGCTACTCTTAGACGTCAACAATGTTTATGTCAATAGCATTAATCATGGCTATAACCCTTATACGTTTATTGACCAACTACCAACCAATAAAATTTGTTATATTCATATTGCTGGTCACTGTCAAAAAACAGACAGTTTAATTATCGATACGCATGGTGAAGATGTAAATAGCTCTGTGTGGCAGCTACTACAGTACACTTATCAAACACATGGCTTTTTCCCAACACTTCTTGAGCGTGATTTTAATATTCCAAACTTATTATCGTTGCAACAAGAACTTAGTACGATTAAGTCTATTCATAACAGATGTGAATCAAAGGTATTTGAATAATGTTTGATACGATGTCTGACTTTGCTCATAATATCCGTAATCAATCCACCTTAAAATCAATTGTCAATGTTCATGATAATCGTATGCAAATTTATCAAGAACTTATATACAACAATATCAATAGTATACTTAAGCGCGCCTTTCCTGTTAGTTTTTCTATTTTAACTTCTTCTCAATGGCATAAATTAGTTAAAGGTTTCATTAAAGACCACAGTGCAACGAGCCCTTATTTTTACCATATCCCTAAACAATTTGTTGACTACCTAAATGGACTACCTAAACTCAGTTTTCCATTTCTAGTCGAACTTATGCACTATGAGTGGATTGAACTTGAGGTCGAAATTTCACCCGATTACCAACCTAAAGAAATTATTGATAATAAAGATACACTTATTCGTAACACTAGTACTCGTGTTTTAATTTACCAATTCCCTGTCCATCAAATATGCAGAAATTATTTACCACTTAATCCACCTCTAAACCCTACATTTTTAATTGTTTACCGTAATTATGATTTTAAAGTTTGTTTTATGGAGGTAAATTTACTAAGTGCTCACCTAGTTGAGGTTTTTGAGTCTGGATTTAATATTGATACCGCACTTAAAATTACTTCGGATAACTTATTACTTACGTTTAATGATGATTTTGTCATAGCAGGTCGTGCATTATGCGAGTCTTTTTTACGCAAAAATATTTTAACGCATTTATAACAATCGATAAGGAAGAAAATGATTTTATTTATTTTTCTGCAAACACTCATTAGAATGAACGACCGTTCTACGTTTATATTAAGGTAAAGCTAGAAATGACGCAACAGGGTACTTTTTACATTCATTCTTATTTACATCCTACTAGCTTAGCTAATGACTTCATGACTTTTTTGTCTATAATTACGCTTTTTTTACAAAGCAATGGCAAACTAAGGAAGCGTCATGCACGGATTTAGAAGTCCCCATTTTTATTTTAAAAGCTTTATGACAGGCTTATTAGTCATCTTTGGCATTATATACTTTGAATTCACAGGCTTAAAACCCTGTCCAATGTGTTTACTACAACAATTTGCAATTTTGCTGCTCACCGTTGTTTCATTGATTGCACTACTGCATCGACCACAAACCACTGGTGTGCGTATTTATAGTTTTATAATTGGAATTATTTCGCTACTTGGTGCACTTATTGCCCTTAAACAAGTTTGGATGCAATGGCATCCTAGCAAATATATTGGAAGCTGTGAAGCCGGTGTTGATAGCTTATTCCAAAACCTACCGCTTTTGAACTTTGTAAAAGCTTTATTTACCAGTGGACCAGATTGCTCGCAAATTGACTGGCAACTATTTGGTTTAAGCATGGCAGCGTATAGCTTTATGATCTTTATCATATTTTCTGCGCTACATTTTTGGCAATTTTTGTTTTATAACTCTACACATCATCTTAAAAACACTAAAAAAGGATAAATCATGGTTGAGCATGTTCAACAGGCTTCAAAAAAGAAGTTCATTACGGCTTTTATTATCGTTATTGCCATACTCGTTGTAGTATTTGGTGGTATATTTGGTTTTGCAGCCTTTGTCAACGGCAAAAAAGCAGCTGCAATGGCAACTTGGAAAATGCAACCACCTGAAGTGACCGCCACTCAAGCAAAAGCACAAACTTGGTATCCAACGGTTAAAACCATAGGCGAAGCCGTAGCTATCCAAAATGTTAACGTTACTGCACAAGCTTCAGGCTTAGTTTCCTC
Source organism: Candidatus Nebulibacter yamunensis (assembly GCF_024208055.1). Classification (NCBI taxonomy): domain Bacteria; kingdom Pseudomonadati; phylum Pseudomonadota; class Gammaproteobacteria; order Thiotrichales; family Francisellaceae; genus Candidatus Nebulibacter; species Candidatus Nebulibacter yamunensis. Next base: position 26,469 of record NZ_JAMBMW010000008.1, on the reverse strand, counting down.
TATTTCGTTTGAAGCAGGACAAATGGTCAAAAAAGGACAAGTACTTTTCACGTTGGATACACAACAATTACAAGCACAATTAAAACAAGCTCAAGCTGATCTGGAACTTGCTAGAATTACTTATGAGCGCGACCTGGATCTTGTTAAACAACAAGCTATTTCACAACAAACAGCAGATGAGTCTAAAGCAAAATATGAAGCAAATCTTGCAAACGTTGCCTCCATTCAAGCTAATATTGGTTATCACATTGTTAAAGCCCCATTTGATGGTAAAATTGGTCTTCGTCAAATCAGTCTTGGTCAATATTTCAGTGCTGGTAATAATGCTGCAACACTCACCGAAATTTCACCTATCTACATTAACTTTACCGTTACTCAAAATTACTTAAGCAACTTACACGTCGATGGTGAAATCGAATTTAGTAGCGATACCTATCCAAGGAAAGTATTTAAAGCAAAAATTACAGCGCTTAACTCAGAAATTACTAGTGATAATCGCGCAATCAATGTCCAAGCCACCTATGATAATAAAGATCAACAATATTTGATTTACCCTGGTATGTTCTTAGACGTTAGCGTTATTTTGCCTCCAATTGATAACACTATTATCATTCCACGTAACGCGGTAAGCTACGCCCTTTATGGTGAAACTGTATTTGTACTTGTATCTGATTACAAAGATGGTAAGCCTGTTATAGCTGAATATAGTGCATTTAAAGACGGTCAAGCTCAAATTATTTCAACAGGTAAACAGCAATACACTGCCAAACAAATTCCGGTAAAAACAACTATGACTAATAATAATGAAGTTATTGTAGAAGGCATAAAAGCAAATGAAATTGTTGCAACTTCTGGTCAAAATAAATTACAAAACGGTAGCAGTGCCATCATCAACAATGACTATAACTTTAAAAACAATCCATAGGAAAAAAGGCATATGCATTTTATTGATATTTTTATAAAGCGGCCTGTGCTATCTACGGTCATAAGCTTACTCATTTTAGCTGCAGGTATTGGTACAGCATTGACTTTACAAGTTCGCCAATACCCCTACATGAACAATGCGACTATTATTGTAACAACTGCTTATCCTGGAGCTAACCCTTCCATTATCCAAGGCTTTATTACCACTCCACTTGAACAGTCAGTTGGAAGTGCTGATGGCATTGATTATATGACTTCAACAAGCACGTTGGGCTTAAGCACCCTTACGATTAATGTTAAACTTGGGTCTGATCCAAACAACGTCTTAAGTCAGGTCGTACAAAAAGTTAATGCAGTACAAAACCAAATGCCACAAGGCGCGCAATCACCCTCTATTGAAATGCAATCTGGGAACTCTTTTCCTTCCCTTATTTTAAGCTTTACCAGTAATGCCTTAAATGAACAAGAAATTACTGCTTATATAAAAAATCAACTTACACCTAAATTACAGTCGTTAGGTGGCATTTCAAATGTGATTATCTGGGGCGAGAAAAACTATGCGATGCGCATTTGGTTAAACTATGACAATATGGCACGTTTTAATGTGACACCTGATGATATTGCTAATGCTTTGCAGGTCAATAGCTTAATCGCTGCAGGCGGGCAAATTAAAGGACCTTACTTTAATTTCACACTTAATCCAACGACTAACTTAGATTCAGCCCAAGCATACGAGCAACTCGTTGTCAAAAACGAAAATGGTAATTTGGTACGTATAGGTAACGTTGCAAATGTAGAGCTTGGCGCACAAACTTATACCTCCAATGTTAGCTTCAATGGCAAATACGGGGTCTTTGCAGGCGTTGTGACTGCATCAGATGCTAACGTATTAACAGTTGTCGATAATATCATGAAAAACTTATCAACAATTGAGACAAGCTTACCAGCTGGTCTTAACATGAATATCGTTTATGATAATACAACCTATATTAAAGCATCCATTCATGACGTTGTTAAAACCCTTATTGAAGCAATTGTTATTGTGACGATTGTGTTATTTCTATTTATTGGCTCCATTCGCTCAGTAATTATCCCTGTTGCTGCAATTCCGCTATCAATGATTGGCGCATTTCTCTTTATGTTCTTAATGGGCTTTTCTATTAATCTTTTAACACTACTATCAATGGTACTTGCAATTGGTCTTGTAGTCGATGACGCAATTGTAGTACTTGAGAACATTTATCGTCATATTGAAGAAGGTGCAACTCCTTTTGAAGCCGCAATTCAAGGAGCCAGAGAAATCGCTAATCCGGTTATTTTGATGACTTTAACACTCGTTGCTGTATATTTACCAATCGGGATGATGGGCGGCTTAACGGGTATATTATTTACTGAATTTGCTTATTCACTTGCAGGTGCTGTAGTGATCTCAGGAATCGTTGCTTACACCTTTTCACCTATGCTTTGTTCAAAAGTATTGTCAAAATCAATCACCGAAACAAAAACAGTTAAATTCATTGATTCCACTTTTGAGAAACTTAAAAATGCTTATGAAAAGGCTTTACGTACGGTGATGAGTGTGCGTATCGTTATTATCTTATTTGGTGCCGTTGTGGTTATTAGCTGTTACTTCTTATTTTCAGGCACAAAATCTGAGCTTGCACCTACAGAAGATCAAGCCTTTATTGGTATTCAAGGTACTGCTCCCTCACCTGCTAACATTCATTATTTAGATACATTTTCACCTGCACTTTATAAAGATATGCAAAGCCTAACGGGTGTACAATCAACCTTTGTCGTTAATGGCTACCCACAAAGCAATAGTAGTTTTGGTGGCGTCGTACTTAAACCTTGGAATGAGCGCAAAGAAACACAAATGGAGCTTAAATCAATTTTACAAAACCTTACCAATAATGTCGCTGGCTCGCAAATTTATACATTTGAAATGCCATCTTTACCTGGAGTTTCTTTTGGACCACCTATGCAGTTTGTCATTCAATCTATTAATAGCTACCCTAGTATTTATGATATTGCGAATAATATCATAAAGAAAATGATGACAAGTGGCTTATTTGTTTTTGCTCAAAGCGACCTTCAATTTGATAATCCGCAAATGGTCATCAACATTGATCGAGAAAAAGCCGCCTCCCTTGGCATTAGCATGCAGAAAATTGCCCAGGCATTAGGTTATGCTTATTCTGGTGGCTATGTTAACTACTTCAGTATGCTTGGCTATAGTTATCAAGTCATTCCAGAACTTGCAAATGACATGAAACTCACAAAAGAACAACTAGGGCAAATCCGTATTGCCACAGCAAGTGGTAAGTTAATCCCACTGTCATCTATTGTCACCTTTGAAACTCAAAGTATGCCACTCAGCTTAAATCGTTTTCAACAGTTAAACTCTGCAACAATTAATGCAGTTACTACACCCGGTATTAGTCAAGGGCAAGCAATTGAATATATGCAAAACCTAGCAAAAAATGAATTACCACAAGGTTATACTCATGACTATGCAGGTTCTGTTAGGCAATATCTGGGAAATACGAACCAAATGGCGATTGCTTTCCTATTTGCATTAATCGTTATCTTCTTAATGCTTGCTGCACAGTTTGAAAGCTTTAGAGACCCTTTCATTATTCTCATTAGCGTACCAATGTCAATCTGTGGCGCCCTTATTCCGTTATATTTAGGTCAGATCTTTAATTTAGGCTATGCTTCAATTAATATATACACCCAAGTCGGTCTAATTACACTCATTGGACTTATTAGTAAACATGGCATTCTACTTGTGGAATTTGCCAATAAATTACAAGAAGAAGGTTACAATAAAGTTGAAGCTATTTTAAAATCAGCTGCACTTCGTTTACGCCCCATTTTGATGACCACTGCTGCAATGGTTGTTGGTGTCGTTCCGCTTGTTATTGCAACTGGTGCTGGTGCCGTTAGCCGACAATCTATCGGTATTGTGATTGCCTCAGGTATGACAATTGGTACCATGTTTACGTTATTCGTTGTACCTGTTGTGTATAGCTACCTTGCTAAAGATCGTCGTGCGCTTATCGCTCGCTGGAAAGAGGAAGAAAAAATCATTGCTCAAATCAATAAGAGTCATCCTTTAGAATAATCTTTTTAAGAGCTTATAAAGCTTTAGTTTGTGCTTTAAGCCAAATTTTTAAGTTTTCATCACTGATCATCGGCATTAGTTCCTTTTCAATGCGTAGATGATAGCTATTGATTTGTTTGATTTCCTCATTGGAAAGTAATTGTATATCAATTAAATTGCGTGCATAGGGCACTAAAGTTAAATCTTCAAAACAATAAAACTCACCAAATTCATGATGTGCTTGTTTACGCATTTTTTTGACAAAACAAAGGTTTTCAATTCGAATACCAAACTGACCAGGAAAGTATACACCTGGTTCATTACTTATAATCATACCAATTTCAAGTACTTGATTAGTATTAACAGGTGAAATACGTTGAGGCCCTTCATGGACACATAAAAAGCTCCCTACTCCATGACCTGTCCCATGCCCATAATTTAATTGTTCTTGCCAAAGTGGTAAACGCGCAATTGTATCTAACTGCTCACCTTTCGTACCTTTTGGAAAGTGTGCATTTTGAATAGCAAGGTGCCCTTTTAGCACAAGTGTATAATAGTGTTTGTGTTCAAACTTTGGTGTACCTAGGTGAAACACACGCGTAATATCGGTTGTCCCTTCTAGGTATTGACCACCTGAATCAAGTAAATAGAGACTTGATTCATTAATAACCTTGGTGGTTTTTTTACTTGAGCGATAGTGAATAATAGCACCATTGCTGGCAAAACCACTTATGGTGTCAAAACTTGCTCCTTTGAAGTTGGCTTGTTGTTGGCGAAATGCTAGTAACTTATCTTGTGCTGAAAGTTCATCAACACCATTTTGCCAATTATTTTCAAGCCAGTAAATAAATGAAATAACGGCGATTGCATCTTTTTTATGGGCATATTTAGCACCATCGATTTCGACAATATTTTTGCATGCCTTGAGCAAACTTATTGAGGATTGGACAAAATAAGGCTCACAATTTTTATTTAAGTGTTGTAGTATTGAATAGTTTGCGCTATTAGGATCTAACCAAATACGGCCTTCATAATCACTCAGTTGCGAATAAAAGCAATTGTAGTCTATGATTGTAACGCCCTGTTCGGTAAGGTTGTTTTTGATCTCAGTACTTAGTTTCGTTTGATCAACAAAAAATGAGCACATATCTTGACCAATAATGACATAACTAATAATTAAAGGATTAAAGGCAATATCGTTGCCACGAATATTCAACAGCCATGCAATTTCATCTAACATACTAATAACAACAAAGGCAACGCCTTGCTTAGCCATTTTGTCTCTAACTTCATCTAATTTTGTTTTTGTTGCTTTACCACTAAATTGTTCTGGATGTAAGAATGCTTGACTAGATGGTGGTTGTGGCATGTCGTTTAGTTCCTTGCGTACGATGTCAACTATATTATTAGTATCAAAAATGCATTTACCACCAATTTCATGCATGATTTTATCCAAAGCTTGTCCGCGTTTAATAGAAACGGTTGTAGGATCAACAGCCAGTGTTTTTCCTTTAGCATGCTCACTTAACCACACTTCAAACTCTAAACTTAATCCTTGTTGTTTTTGTAATTTAAAAATACTAGGATCAAGCTGAGCTTCGGCTTGTAGAAAATAGCGACCATCTGTCCATAAATAAGCGTCATTCATACCAATTAATGCTTCTCCAGCACTGCCATCAAAACCACTTATCCACATCCGGCGTTGCCAATTTGTAGGTAAGTATTCATTGTTATGCGCATCTGTTGATGACACAAAGTAATAATCATAGTGTTTTTGTTGCATGAGTGTGCGTACATCATTTATTTTAGTGATAATGGATGGCATATGGCTTTCCTTACTAATTGGGTGAGAAACAAAATAACCCCATTTAAACGTAGATAAATCGCAGAAACAATAAGATTTCCAGCATTTTTATGAAAAAAAGCGCTAACCCCTCTCCACCTTCGCTAAAAAGTTAATTATACTGGCATGAGTTTAAATTGAATGTAGTTAAGCATAGATCCCATCTTATGACTTTCGTAAGATGATACAGAGAGTACCTAGTTTAAATTTAATTTAGATTAAATAATGATAACTTAAAAAAAGGAGAAAACATGAAGAAAAAAATCATTGTAAGTTTGATAGCAGCTGGATTATGCTCAGGTGCATTTGCAGCTAATGATCATAGCAAGCAATTATATGGACAATTTGGTTTGGGTGGTTATTTTAACAACAGCCATTCTAATACTGGTCCTGCGGTAGTTGGTACGGTTGGTTATGGCTTCAATAAAAACCTAGCTGCACAAGCGACTCTAAGCTATATGGGCAATAATCAAAAAACAGTTCTTGCTGAAGGCATTTGGAACCTTACCAATAGCACAAAATTAACTCCTTATGTAGCATTAGGTGGCGGTTATATGAATTTTACAACGAATTCATTTGGTTTGGATGTAGGTGCTGGTGTTAAATATGACTTCGCGCCTAATGCGTTTGTATCGGCGGATTACCGCTATTTACAATCATTTGGTTCTAAAACACCAAATGGTAGCATGGTTACTGTTGGTATTGGTTTGTATTTTGGTGGTGCAAGTAATTCAAGCGCTTATGCAGCAGTAGGTCCAATGTCAACTGAACAACAAGCACGCGAAAATGAATATCATGCAACCTATGCTTTACCTAAAAATGTAATGGAGTGTCAAGCAAATACTTCTGAAATGACGCGTGAATCAATTGGTTGCTATACTGTTGATGGCGACAAAGTTACAATGCATTTAGATGCGAAATTCGCTTATAGCAATTATACGTTAGATGCAAAAGCAAAAGCAGCAATTAATAACTTAATTAATTTTATGAAAGAATATAATATTAATAAAGTTGTATTAAAAGGCTTTGCATCGCAAGGTAAGACTGGACAGGCCTATGCACAATATAACCAACAACTTTCTGTTAATCGTGCTCAAGCAGTTAAAACTTACATGATTTCTAAAGGTGTCGACGCAAGTAACATTGAAGTGATTGGTTATGGATACACACACCCATTGGTACCAAATACAACTAAAGCAAATCAATCTATCAACCAACGTGTTGAGGCAAGCATTCCTGTGCCACTAAAAGCACAATAATACTTTAAAATAGATACAATAACTAGAAATGCCCGCTTATGTGGGCATTTCTAGTTGCAAAACTTTCTATTGGTGGTGTTACAAACGTCTATTTTAATAGAAAATGGTATACAAGCCTTCCATATTGGATCAAGCCACCACTTATATCATCGTCAATTAACACCATTAAACTACCTTGAAATATTCTTAATTGTTAAAACTCAAAGGCATAGCCAAATTATCTGCTATAACCTTACCATGTTCATACTTCAATATGCCATTAACAAAGGTTTTATCGATTGCTGATGAAAACGTTAAACCACTAAACGGAGACCAACCACATTTTGATTTAGCTGTTGTATCCGTAATTTTGTTTTGTGTATTTAAATCAACTAACACCAAATCTGCCCAATAACCTTCACGAATAAAACCTCGATCTTTTACTTGGTAGATAATTGCTGGTGCGTGGGATATTTTTTGGACAATTTTTTCAAGTCTAAAAATACCATGGTGATAGTGCTCCAAAAGAGATAATAAAGCATGTTGGACAAGTGGTAAACCTGAAGGTACTTGAAAATAACTTTGATGTTTTTCTGCCCATGTATGTGGAGCATGATCAGTGGCAATGACATCTAACGTATTATCATTTACAGCTTGTAATAATGCCAAACGATCTGCTTCTTCTTTGATTGCAGGATTACATTTGATCAAGCCTTTTCTCATATCATAGTCTTTGCGTGAAAAAAACAAATGGTGAGCACAAACCTCAGCGGTGATACGTTTATTGACTAAATCCTTAGTTTTATTATCTGCAAATAATTGAAGCTCTTCTTTAGTTGTAATATGTAAAACGTTAAGCTTAGTGTTAAATTTTTTGGCCAACTCTACTGCAAGTTTGGACGATTTGATACATGCTTCACGACTTCTAATTTCTGCATGTAAATTAAATGGGATATTCTCACCGTATTGAGCTTTATATTTTTCTTCGTTAGTCGTAATAATTGGTGTGTCTTCACAATGCGTTGCAATTAAGATTGGTGAATTTGCAAAAAAGCCTTCTAAGATTTTAATATTATCAACTAACATGTTACCTGTTGATGCGCCCATGAAAATTTTAACACCACAAGCATCATCCGTCTTTAAGCGTTTAAGCTCATCAATATTATCATTCGTTGCCCCAAGGTAAAATGCAAAATTAGCATGTGATTTTAAACTGGCTAGATCTTTCTTTGCTTGCAAACGTTCAATATTCACGGTCGCAGGCTTACAATTTGGCATTTCCATGTATGAAGTAATACCACCCGCAACTGCTGCTTTTGATTCGCTTTCAATATCTGCTTTATAGGTTAAGCCTGGTTCGCGAAAATGCACCTGATCATCTATCATACCAGGTAATAAATATAAACCTTCAGCATCAATAATTTTAACATTTTGATGTGATTCTATACCAACTTTAATTTGTGTAATACGCCCATCTTCAATTAAGACATCTGCAACAAATATTTTTCCTTCATTAACAATTGTTGGATTTTTGATAAGGTAATTTGGCATGGTTAAGCTTATCCTTTGCAATAGGTAAACTCATTGTAGCGAATTTCAAAAATATGAGAAGTATGTCTCATAGCGTTGACAAAAAATAATTTGCTAGCACTAAATCATCTGGCGTTGTAATTTTGATATTACGTTTATCTCCCTCTATCACAATTGGTTGGTGATCCAATGCTTCAACTACAGATGAATCGTCAGTCACTAATATGTCATTATGCAAACAAAAATAATATCCCATTAACAAAGTTCTATATTTAAAAACTTGAGGCGTTTGTGCAAGATAAATATACTTTCGATCTGTTGTTTTAATAATATTTTGTTGCTTATCAACGCATTTAACTGTATCAGACGCCTTTAATGCCAAAACGCCACCAATAGCATTTTCTACCATAACGGAAGCATATAAACGCCGTATATCATCTAGACGAACACAAGGGCGCACGGCATCGTGTACAAAAATCCAATCGTCATCTTTAGCAATATTTTTTAATGCCATCAGTGCATTGCGCACGCTATCTCTTCTTTCTGCCCCTCCTGCACAAATTTTAATGTGTGCATTAGTAGTATGAATTGAATACTTCCAATGACGATCTTTTGAATTAAGCGCTACTACAATTAAATCAAAAAAAGACTCACTCAATAAGCATGAAATTGTTGTGTCTAGAATCGTCAAACCATTATCTAGCTTAATATATTGCTTAGGAATGTCTTGCTGCATCCTTGAACCTATGCCACTTGCAGGAATAACCACAATTCTTTTCACTTCTTATCTTCCTGCAAGGATATGACTTTCTCTTGAGGTTGGAAGATTTGATAGAACATTTCACCATCTTTAATAAAACCTAAGTTTTGGCGTGCCATACCTTCTAAAATAAAATCATTGTGACGCAGTGACAGAATCTCCGCATACAATTGATTATTGCGTGCCTGAAGTTTATTGTTTTCCATTTGCTTGATATTCACTTCCTGATTAAGCTTTTGTGTTGCAAAAAATCCTGTTTGGCTCCACCAAAAATCATATTGTAATGCTCCAATCCCCGTAACTAAAACCGCAATAAAAAAGGTATAGCGTGTAATCATTCTACTTTAGGTTTTTCTTCTTCGTTGGTTGCAAGCTGTCCTTGCTTTGCAATTTGTTCAGCCTGATCAATTTGAAGCTTTGCTTGTTGGTCCTGTTTTTGCCCTTTTTCTAAAGTTTTTTCCTTTACTACAAAAGTTTTAATCTGTTCTTTTATTTCAGTTGTATGGTGCTTTTCATCTTCAACAATTACAATCGTTTCGTTAACATGCACTTTCGTTTCTTCTGTATTTTCTTTTGATACAACGTTAGCTTCCTGCTCAACTTGCACACCTGCTTCATCATTTAAGTCCTCATTGAAGTTAAAAGCCTTAATACCTGGATAAATTGCATTCTGACCCAAGTCTTCTTCAATGCGCAGTAATTGATTATATTTTGACACACGATCAGAACGACACAAAGAACCTGTTTTAATTTGTCCTGCACCCGTTGCAACTGCTAAATCAGCAATAGTGGTATCGGAAGTCTCACCTGAACGATGTGAAACTACAGAAGTATAGCCGGCATCAGCTGCCATTGCCATTGCCTCAAAGGTTTCACTTAAGGTACCAATTTGGTTAAGTTTCACTAAAATTGAATTAGCAATACTCTTATCAATACCTTGTTGCAAAATTTTACTATTGGTTACAAATAAATCATCCCCAACCAATTGCACTTTTTTACCTAAACGTTCAGTCAAAAGTTTCCAGCCTTGCCAATCATTTTCAGCCATCGCATCTTCAATAGAAATAATTGGGTAACGATTTACCCAATCTTCTAAGTAATCAACAAGTTCAGCTGAAGTCAATGATTTATTTTCAGAAGCCAATACATACTTACCATCTTTGTAAAACTCATTACTAGCCAAATCAAGAGCAATATAGACTTCTTCACCTGCTTTATAACCTGCTTGTTCAATGGCTTTTAAAATCATCTCAATTGCCATTTCATTTGACGGAAGGTTTGGCGCATAACCTCCTTCATCACCAACTCCAACAACGCTAAAACCTGCTTTAACAAGCACCTTCTTCAGAGTATGGAAAATTTCCGAACCACAGCGAAGCGCATCTGAAAACTTATCAAAACCAACTGGCATAATCATAAATTCTTGCATATCAATATTATTGTCAGCATGCTCACCACCATTGATAACGTTCATCATCGGTACTGGCATAATATACTCTTTAGAGTTCATCAAATAGCGATAAAATGGCTTTCTAAGGTGTGAAGCAGCAGCTCTAGCACATGCTAAAGAAACAGCCAAAATCGCATTAGCACCTAATTTTTCTTTGTTTTCAGTACCATCTAAATCAATCATCGTTTGATCAATTAAACGCTGATCTAACGCATCTAAACCGATGAGTGCTTTTTTAATCGTTATATTTATATTTTTAATCGCATTTAACACACTTTTGCCAAAATAAATCGACTTATTACCATCCCTTAATTCAAGCGCCTCTCTTGTTCCTGTCGAAGCACCAGAAGGTACTGCCGCACGTCCAAAAGCGCCTGACTCTAAAATTACATCTGCTTCAATAGTTGGATTGCCACGAGAATCTAAAATTTGTCTTGCTACAATATTAGTAATTCTTGCATTCATTATTTTACCTTTTTGTCTTAATAAAAATTTGGCATAAGCATACCAACATTTACCTTAAATGCCCAGTGGATTAACCAATATCCATAAAGAAATTGAGTTTACTTTTTCAATTAAGCATTAGATTGTGTTACCAATCTTAATGGCACAACAATATGTGGATTAACCTTTTGACCAACTAAGAATTTAATTGCTGCCTCAACCCCTAGCTCTCCCATTAAATAAGGCTGCTGAGCAATACTAGCTGTCATTTTCCCAGCTTTTACTGCATTGATAGCTTCTTTGGTACCATCAAAGCCTATAATTATAATACGCTTTTTACCAGCTTCTTCTACAGCACGTATTGCACCTAATGCCATTTCATCATTTTGTGCAAAAATACCATTAATATCAGGATTGGCCTGCAATAGATTTTGGGTTACGTTTAAACCTTGGGTACGATCAAAGTTTGCAGGTTGTTTAGCAACAATCGTGATGCCTGAGTTGGCAATTTCATCTTCGAAACCTTTACCTCGCTCTTTTGCAGCAGATGTACCAGGAATCCCCTCAAGTTCTATGATTTTACCACTATCATTTAAGCGCTCAATCATATATTGAGCAGCCATTTTTCCACCTACAACATTATTCGATTCAACGTGAGATAATACTTTCCCTTGAACAGCAGTTCGATCTAAAGTAATCACTTCAACGTTGTGTTGATTGGCATATTTCACCGCATTAGAAACCGCCTGTGAGTCAGTTGGATTGATAATAATAACTTTAATATTACGTGTAACAAGATCTTGTACGTTCGATAATTCTTTAGATGGATCATTGCGTGAATCAAGAACAATAACCTTATAACCCTCTGCTTTTGCTGTTTCCTCTGCACCACTTTTCATACTGACAAAAAATGGGTTATCTAGCGTAGAAACAACCAAACCAATGGTTTTGCTATTGTCATTTGAGTTTCCACAACCTGCTAATATTAAAATCGAAAAAATACCTATGATTAAACTGACATACTTCATGATTTTATTTTTCATACGACTTCTCTCCATAAGGTTGGTTAGTTTTTTACTTTAAAATCAAATAATACTGCAATTAAAATAACGAATGCTTTCACAATCATTTGATAATATGATGAAACATCCATTAAATTAAGAGCATTACTCAACAGCCCAATAATAAGCGCACCCATCAAAGTGCCTATGATTTTACCTTTACCACCAAACAAGCTTGTTCCACCTAAAACAACGGCAGCAATAGCATCAAGCTCATAACCTGTTCCTGCTGTCGGTTGCGCCGAAGATAAGCGCGAAGTGATAACCATCGCGGCCACTGCAGCTAATGCACCTGAAATGACATACACTGCAAGTTTAATGTTATTTATGCGAATACCTGCTAATTTAGCAGCTTCTTCATTACCGCCTGTAGCATAAACATAACGACCAAAACGCGTGTACTTTAAAATATAAAAAGCTGACCCAAAGATCATAGCTGTTATATAAACTGACACAGGAACTCCAAACAGGCGCCCTGTTCCAATAACGGCAAAGGCATCTGAGCTCGTTGCAACAGGGTAACCATTGCTAAACACCATTGTTAAACCACGAAAAAGTGTCATTGTAATTAACGTTGCAATAAAAGGTTGTACTACACCTTTGGTTACAATTATGCCACTAATAGCTCCTAAAACAATACCAACTAGTATTGTTAAGGGTATAACAATATATAAAGGACATTCCCAATATAATAAAAAAGCACAAATCATACCACACAATGCTAAAACTGAACCTACAGATAAATCAATGCCTTTGGTTAAAATTACAAATGTCATACCAACTGCAATAATCGCATTGACTGAAGTTTGCTGTAAAACTACTAAAATATTGCTCCACGTTAAAAAATACTCGTTTAAACACGACATAACAATAACCATTATAATAAGGACAATTGCTGCCTTATATTCGATAAGAAATTGCTTACTTAAAAATTTATATTTGATTTTTCCCATAGTCCTCTCTTTATTAGCCAAGCGCCAGTTTCATAATTGCTTCCTGTGTAATGGCACCTAACTCAAGCTCACCCTTGATTTGCCTATCACTCATTACCATTAAACGATCACTTAATCCAATTACCTCTGGCATCTCGGATGATATCAGTAAAATTGCCAAACCACGTTGTTTAAATTCATGTATTAAACGGTAGATCTCACGTTTTGCTGCAACATCAATGCCGCGCGTAGGTTCATCTAAGATGAGAAGTTTTGGATGACACATTAAGCCTTTTGCAATTGAGATCTTCTGCTGATTTCCTCCACTTAAATTTTGCACAAGTTGCGTTTGGCTAGAGGTTTTAATTTTAAACTTCTCGATATACCGATTCACTTCTTCCTTTTCTTTTTTGCAATCAATATGTCCAAATCGATTACTTAAGGACTTTAAAGTTGATAGAGACATGTTTTCGCGTACACTAGCACCAATAATAAGTCCATCTATTTTTCTATCTTCTGAAATATAGATAATCCCATGCACGATCGCTTCATAAGGACTTTTGACCTTAATCAATTTGCCTTCTAATATAAGCTCACCTTCAACAATCGGATAGCAACCATAAATACTGCGTGCCAATTGTGTTCTACCTGCACCAATAAGACCATAAAATCCTAACACTTCACCCTGATAAATCTCAAAGCTTATAGGCTTAATTTGATTATTACTAATATTTTGAGCACAAAAAACCTTTTGCTTACTTTTTAAGATGCTTTGCCCTTTATATGTAATTTGCTCTAATTTACGTCCAACCATTTTTTCGATGATTTGTTCGTAATTGAGTATACTTATTGGACTTTCGATAATAGATTGACCATCACGCATAATAGTAATGTCATCACATATATCAAAAATCTCTTCCATTCGGTGCGAAATATAAATAATACTTTTACCTTGAAAGCATAACTTACGAATGATTTCAAACAATCGCAAAACTTCTTTTTCTGTTAAAGCATCGGTTGGCTCATCCATGATAATGACTTTTGCATCGATAGATAATGCTTTGGCAATTTCTAGCAATTTTTGGTCACCTATACTTACACCTTGCGCCAGAGATTTGGCCTTTTGTTTCATATGTAGTGATTGCAACAAATCATCCACTTTTTTATACATTGCTTTCCAATTGATTTTAAAACGATGTTGCATTAACTCCTGTCCAAGTAATACATTCTCTGCAATCGTTAAATCTGGCAAGATGTGTGGCTCTTGATGGACCATAGCAATACCTGCTTTTTGTGCTTGACGAATGTGATTGAACTTTACTACTTGTCCTTCAAAGTAAATTACACCTTTATCTTTTTGGTAAATACCATTTAATACCTTCATCAAGGTTGATTTACCTGCGCCATTTTCACCTAAAAGCCCCATGACTTTGCCTTTATAAACGTTTAAGCTTGCGCCATCTAATGCCTTTGTTCCTGGAAAATTTTTATGAATATCTTCAAGCTTGAGTACATATTCTCTGGTGTTTTGAGCGTCATTTCTCACCATTTTCTCCATTTTAAAACTACTCAACAGATGACATATCAACAAAGGGTAAACCATACCATAAATCAAGCTTTTGCTTTAGCTTCTCTAATCCTGTTCCCGTATGCGCAGAAAAGAGTTGAAAGCTTATGTTTTCACCTGCTTTGACTTGTTTTAAGTAGTCACCCAATAAGCGTTCAGCTTTGGCTTTTTCACTGTTTTTAAGTTTATCTACTTTAGTTAGTAGAATATGTAAATTTAGCTGATACACTACTGCTGATTCCACCATCATACAATCAAAGTTTTTAATTGGGTGACGCGCATCAACAAGTAGCACAATACCTTTTAAACATTGACGCATAGTTAAATATTGCTCTAGCGTTTTTTGCCAATTTGCCTTAGTTTTCTCTGATACTTTGGCATAACCATAACCAGGCAAATCCACAAGTCTTCTGTGCTCGTCTAGACTAAAAAGATTAATCAATTGTGTGCGCCCTGGCGTTTTACTCACGCGCGCGAGTTTATTGTGCTCTGTCAAAGTATTTAAAGCACTTGATTTGCCGGCATTTGAGCGTCCAGCAAAGGCAACTTCAATTCCATAATCATGAGGTAATTGACTAACAAGAGAAGCACCCATCAAATACTTTACATTACGATAATTCATTATTTTTCTCTATTTGTAAATTGGTTTTTAGATGTGATAAAAGTTTTCTACACGCGGTATCAATCATCAAATACACTTGATCAAATCCGTGATGATAATAAGGATCAGGTACATCTTTAAGATTTAAATGTGGGGCATAGTCCAATAATTTTGTAACCTTTCCCATGTCATGTGTTTTTTTAGCAATAACTGCCATATCCATAACATTTTGCTCATCCATCGCAACAATATAATCATAATAATCAAAGTCACAAGCAACAAGTTGTCTTGAACGTAAATCCGAGATATCACAATCATATTTTAACGCTGTTGCAACGCTTCTAGGATCAGAAACACTCCCTTTATGCCAAATATCTGAATGTGTTCCCGCAGATTCTATTTCAAAATAGGCTTCTAAATTTTCTGCTTGCACTAATTGTCTAAATATGCCATGTGCCGTGGGTGAGCGGCAGATATTGCCCATACACACGAACAAAATGCTAACTGTTTTGATCATTTTTTACTCAATTAAACTGGCCTTTGATTGAAGCCTCTGTAAATAAGTTGCGATTAGTTTATTATATTTTGGCTTAATGTTCACAGTATTATTGTGATTTTCTGTGAGTGTATGTAACGCTTTTTCACACGTAAGCAATTGACTTTCATATAAAAAGCGTACCGAGTTTGTTTTTCTTAAGTCACAAGGATGTCGCACACCACCTGTATTGAACCATTGATTAAGTTTTGCAATGTCGGTTCCAGCAATAATGCTAAGCTTGCTAATTGCACGTGTAATTGCGACATAGAAAAGTCTACGTTCTCTCTCAATTTCCTCTTGAGTTGGTTGTTCACTGACGTTACCAAAGAAGCTTTGTTCTGTCATATCGCACAATATTACATGCTGCCATTGTAAACCCTTTGCCTTATGGATAGATGAAATCACTAATCCACTATTGCTATTTGAGTCTTTTAACGACTTTTCTTTCAAGTTTAAAAGCTGTTGTATAAATTGTGCAAGAGTCTTTTGATCATCCGATGCAAAACTCAACCAAGCATCTGCCACATCACTATCCATATATACCGGATTAACTGTAGTTTTTTTGGTCAATAAACTTTTAAGATCTAAAAGTGTATATAATCCATTGATAACTGTCTTTGCTTTATCCGTTGGACGCCAATTTAACATTGTGCGCCATACAAACATTCTTTCTTCAATGTGTTTTTGTTGATAAAAAGGCAAAGTATACATTTTATTAAATGCTGAAAATACTTCTTCAGGTTTAGTTGGCTGCTCACAAAGCAGTGCTGCTAGACTATGTAATTGATTTGCTGTTAAATACAAACTTGGATAGCTTAACATTGTACATATTATATTTTGGCGCGTGGCTTTATCTAGAATCAATAAGTACTTTGCTTGTTCTGTGAGTTGTAAATATCCTAAAATTGTCTCGGTTATTGACAGTTTAAATACACTTTTTCCACCTAAGATTTGATAAGTCATACCTACTTGCAAACAGGCTAACTCAAATAATATAAACGAGCTATATTTCCTCACTAAAACAACGACATCTTGCAACAAATATAGCTGATTATCTAAATCCTGTTGAACCGCTTCAATCACAGATGTTAACTGCTTTTTACTGATAATATTGACGTCCGTTTTCTTTTGCGCAGTTAGTGCTGAAAAGCATATTTTTTGTGAACGCACATCGTTATATTGAATCACTTGATTTGCCATCATTGACAACAAATGCCCATAGCGAAAAGTCTGTGATAAACTATAACGTTTAAGTGGCTGAAAATCCAAAGCAAAACCTTTTGACATATAATATGGTTTTGAGCCACGCCATTCATAAATAGTTTGATCTACATCTCCCATTACCATTACCGATTTAGCATTTGCAGCAACAAGCTTTAACAAATATTGCTGCACTTCATTAATATCTTGATATTCATCGACTATCACATAATGATAACGATTGCCAAAGCGTTCAGCTAAAACTTTATTTTTGTATAAAATTTGCATCGGCTCATAGAGTAAGTCATCAAATGTTCGCCACTTATAGTGATAACGAAGTTGTTCATAAAACTGAAAAAATACCTCAACTTTACTGTACTCACTCTTATTGATTAGTTTAAGCGCATCTGATAATAGTAAGTTTGATTTAATCATTGCAACGTATTGACTAAAGGTATCAATAAGTTCTGTTGTAATCTCTTCTTTGTATGCCATTAATCTGTGCGTTTTCTGTAAAGCCTCTTTTGTCAGTTTTTCTAATAGGTAGTCTGCATTGATAAGGGTTGCAGGTTCAAGCAAGCCTTTTTTCTCCATAAAACCAATCGTTTTATACCCTAAAGCATGAAAGGTTTTAATGTCAATTCGTTGACGCATATCAAACTCAAGTAAGCTTAACCTCTTTTGAAAATCATTGCATGCTGATTTATTAAACATTAACACTAATATCTCATGAGGATTTACATTATTTTCTAATAGGTGCTCAATGCGTGCAATTAACGTCTGTGTTTTACCACTACCTGCCACAGCTGCAATCAAAGCATGACTATCAAGGTCATGTCTAATAACCTCCCATTGTTCAGCTGTATAATTCAATTTACCTTTCATTTACTTTTTGCTGAGCATTTTTATTAACATTCACTACAAAACTTTAAACGCAGAATTGCAATTAACAGTTTTAAATATTGCCAAGCAACTCCTAAACTCCTCTTTTGATTGCATTGTAACGAAAATATCACCAATCACATAGCACTTGCTTGTCTTTTTAACTTATACTAAACTGTTACGCTTTAAACTTAAGTAACTTTACGATCACTTCAACAATGGAAGCAAAAAAAATTCTTGATTTAACTATAAATGCCTTAGAAGACATTAAAGCCGAAAACATCAACGTCATGAACGTTACCCATTTGACCGAATTGATGAATTACGTTGTTGTTTGTACAGCTAATTCGGGTACACATGCTAAAGCTTTAGCCAGTCATTTAGAGATGATGGCTAAAAAACATAACATTAAGATTCTAGGGGTTGAAGGAGAGGCAAAAAGCGACTGGATTTTAATCGACTTAGCAGATATTGTCGTTCACGTTATGCGCGAAGAGACGAGAAATTTCTATCAACTTGAGAAACTATGGGATATTAAACCCAACTCATCAAAAGCAAGTTAAGCAGTCGATAATAAAATTTTCATCTCATCAGGAGAAACAAAACTTGCTAAATGTTTAGTTGATTTACGAATTTCAGTAATCGACAAACTCACCTGACATAAACGCTCAAAAAAATGAGCGCTCGACTTGCAGCCTCTTGCAGTTGCAAGCTTAACGATATAACGTAATCGTTCTGCTATTTTTTTATCTTTTGGCTGGGTTTGATTAAAGGATTTCAAACAGTTGACTACCCAATCAAATGTCAGTAAAAATTTTCCGCTAACCATAATAACAAGA
This sequence comes from Candidatus Nebulibacter yamunensis, assembly GCF_024208055.1. Lineage (NCBI taxonomy): Bacteria > Pseudomonadati > Pseudomonadota > Gammaproteobacteria > Thiotrichales > Francisellaceae > Candidatus Nebulibacter > Candidatus Nebulibacter yamunensis. The sequence goes on along the minus strand of NZ_JAMBMW010000008.1, from coordinate 7,554 downwards.
CTCCTATCTTGTGATTTTCATCATAAACTATTTTACAAACTTCCTGATTTTTAAATTTTGCACACTTTTGGCACAAAAATCACAAAACAGTTCGTACTCAAAGCATTTGAATTCACCATCTAAAGAATGACAGCTAGATAGGGTTTTTTCAAGTTTAGATAGCAAAATTTTAAATCTGACAAGTATATACGATGCTATACTTAGTCTTCAATCACGCGAGTCTCATCACTATGTTCTTTACATAAAGCAACGTAAGACTTTGTGGTGATTAAAATATAGAAAACAGCTGAAATAATAGCAACAAACCAAATATGTGGCACAATATACAATAGCCATAAGTATGCAATAAACGGAATAATAAATAATAGCAATTTTTGCACACCCACTTTTCGTTGCACAACAGCATAGATCGCCAACAATATTGTTAATGACAAATTAACCATTAACAAGTCACCCGCTGGAATCGTCAGCATAATGAGTCCTAACAGAATAAACACCACCAAACCTGCCCAACGCGTTTTAGGTGCAATAGCACCCATGCTAATTGGTGCTGCCATATAGCCAATAACGTGATAACCAGTTACAATCACCATTAAAGCCGCCCAACTTTCAGCATTAAACAACACAATAGCTGCTAAAATCCAATTAATCATCATTGACCGCTTGGAGAAATTATAGATCGGATCAAGTTTTGCAATCCAACGTGGCATTTGCCCTTCAGCTGACATTGCATAAAGCATACGAGATGATGCACCCAAATAAGTGTAACCAGTGCCAGAGGGACTCACTACACTATCTGCTAACAACAACAACGCTAAGAAATTTAATCCCAATAGCATTGCAAGATTTAATAATGGCGATGAAAAATTCATTCCTTGCCAACCACCATTTTTAACCAATAAATCATGGGGAACCGCTGTCATAAAGGCATATTGCAGGCCCATATAAACAATTAAAATAATAAATACCGATAGTATAATTGATAAAGGGACATTACGTTTGGGATTTTTAATTTCACTTGCAAAGGATACACTAATCTGAAAACCATTGAATGAGTAAATTAAGCCAGCACTAATGATAGCTACCACTGCACTACTAAAGCCATAATCACCATTTGTCGTCAAATCAAAGTTGTTTACAGCGCCTGTGTGATCAAAGCCTGCAATTAAAAATACTGTAATTATAAAAAGAGGTATAAATATTTTAAACACCGTAATAATATTGTTGACACGTGCTAAAAGCTTAATCCCATAAAAATTCACAACTAAATATAAAAATAAAATGCCTAATGCTAGAAACTTACCACCGTACGTTAAAGCATGATTTTGCATTAACACCTCAGAACCAATAGCAGCAGATAGATATTGAGTCGTTGCTTGTGCTTCTGTTGCAATGACTACCATAACTCCAAACCAGTTTGCAAAGGCAAACGGCATCCCAAAAATACCATTGTGTGACAATGCACTTGATCGGGTTGTTGCCCCTCTTACAGGATAAACAGATACAACTTTAGACAAGCAAAGTCCAACAAATAATACTAAAATAGCCGCTAATATCCACGCAACAAATGCCCAATTTCCCGCAATTCTCGCTGTTAATTGAGCACTAAAAAGCCAACCTGAACCAACCATACACGTTGCACTTAATAACGTTGCACTTACAAGTGAAACGCCCGATTTTTTGGGTATATATCCTGTACTCATTGTTCTGCCCTTTATTTGTTCACATAAACTGAGTTGAAATTAAAGCGTTATTTTGCCTAAGCCATCCCGTACAGCGTGAGAATATAACGTTATTTTTAGCTTCTGTAAATATATAACAATATTCAACATTAAAACAAACATTTACAGTTAATATAATTTTTGCAGCAAGTACCAGGTCAAACAATTTGCCCTGCCGCCCAACCAGAAGCCCATGCCCATTGAAAGTTATATCCACCTAACCAGCCCGTCACATCTATCACCTCTCCGATAAAATACAACCCTTTAACTTTTTTACTCTCAAAAGTTTTGGATGATAGCTCATCACAATGCACACCGCCTTTGGTGACTTCTGCTGTTCGATAGCCCTCTGTACTACATGGTCTAATTTGCCAGTTTTGCAATATATTTGCTACCTCTAGCAGATTGTTTGTTGCAAGCTCTGCAATGTTACTGTTTAGCATAGTTTCATTTAAAAACACATTGAGTAAACGCTTAGGTAGCAGTTCTTCCAATAAAGTTTTGAGCTTAATTGAACCATTTTTATGTTGCCCTTGCACAAGATATGCTGCCAACTCAGGAGCATCTGGAACAAGATTAATATGCAAAATGTCTCCTAACTGCCAAAAAGAAGAAATTTGCAACATCGCAGGACCACTTAAACCCCTATGGGTAAAAAGTATATTCTCACGAAAAGACTGATTACGACATTCTACTTCTACAAACACTGAAATACCTGAAAGTGTGGCATAACGTTTTTTATCTTTTTCTGATAAAACAAAAGGTACTAAAGCAGCTGATGTAGGTAATACTCTTATTCCAAAGTCTTTAGCGATTTGATAACCCAACCCCGTTGCCCTCATAGTGGGAATTGATAAGCCACCTGTTGCGATAACAAGTGACTCTACAATATACCCTTGTGCTGATGTTTTGATTTTAAATCGCTCAGTAAGTTTTTTTTCATTTGATTTTAATTCCTCAATTGCATCTATTTCAGTGTTGAGCTCTATCTCAACTGCATATTTTTTACATTCAGAAAGCAAAATCTCAATAATTTCTGAAGACTTACCGTTACAAAATAACTGCCCCAATGTTTTTTCATGATATTGCAACTGGTACTTGTCAACAAGTGCAACAAAATCCCACTGTGTATAGCGATTAAGCGCAGATTTACAAAAATGCGGATTTTGTGATAAAAAACGTGCAGGTTCAACATAGTAATTGGTGAAATTACAACGCCCGCCACCTGACATTAAAATTTTTTTACCAACCTTATTCGCATGATCAATCACAATGACCTTGCGCCCACGCTTTGCTGCTTCAATTGCACACATTAAGCCCGAGGCTCCTGCCCCAATCACTAAGACATCTTTTTTCATAAATTAGGAGAAATACTTATCTTTGATAAGGTCGGTAAATATATCATAGAAAAACAATGAGTTAGAAAAAATATGAAAATCAAATAAGTTTTTTAAGTTCGCTATGACTATAGGAAAGAAAATTTCATATTTAACATGTTTTTATTTTAAAGCCTTAAGTTTATCAACTAAACCAAGGCGTCACACTTTGGGCCATATTCCTCATATTTTTTCCCTAGTAGATTGTTAGTGAATTTTTTAAAATTTTTAACAAACATCGCCGCTAACTTCTGATATTGCACATCGTAAGCCTCTTTGTCTTTCCAAGTGTTACGTGGATTTAAAATATTACTATCAACATCATGCAAAGCTTGTGGAATCTCAAAGTCAAAAACCACATCTTTTTTTAGTGGTGCATGATCAATCGATCCATCCAATATAGCATCAATAATTGCACGCGTATCTTTAATTGAAATACGATGCCCCTTGCCATAACCACCACCAGTCCAACCTGTATTTACAAGGTATGCACTCGCACCATGCACGAGCATTTTTTTGCCCAAAATCTCAGCATATCGAGTTGGGTGCAACAATAAAAATGGCTGACCAAAACACGATGAGAAAACTGCTGTTGGTTCTTTGACACCTAGCTCAGTTCCCGCTACTTTTGCTGTATAACCTGATAAAAACTGGTACATCGCTTGCTCAATTGAAAGCTTAGATACAGGTGGTAACACACCATAAGCATCACAGGTTAAGAAAATAATTTTAGTTGGATGTCTTGCTTTTGAAACAGGTTTAACAATATTATTGATATGGTAAATCGGATACGATACACGTGTGTTTTCTGTCTTGACACTTGAAGAAAAATCAATTATTTTATCTATATTTAATACAACATTTTCCAACAACGCATCACGACGAATGGCGTGATAAATATCAGGCTCATTCTCCTTAGATAGATTAATGGTTTTGGCATAACAACCACCCTCAAGGTTAAAAATGCCATCGTCATCCCAACCGTGTTCATCATCACCTATGAGTTTACGCTTTGGATCTGCTGATAGTGTTGTCTTACCTGTTCCTGATAAACCAAAAAATAAAGCTGAATCGCCTTTATCACCAACATTAGCAGAGCAATGGAAAGAGCCAATCCCCTGGAGTGGCAAAAAGTAATTCATCATTGAAAAAATACCTTTTTTGATCTCACCACCATACCATGTACCACCAATTAAAGTCATACGTTCAGTAATATTGAAAGCAACAAACGTTTCAGAATTCAAACCCCACTTTTCATAATCTTCACATTTTGTCTTACACGCATTCAAAATCGTCCAATCTGGCTGAAACGCTTTAAGCTCTTCTTCTGTTGGGCGAATAAACATATTTTTAAAAAAATGCGCCATCCATGCTACTTCTGTGACCAAACGGACAGCAAGCCTTGTCGCTGAATTGGCACCACAAAAGCCATCCATTACATAGAGTTTTTTATCATTTAATTGCTTCGTTGCAAGTGTTTTTAAATGTTCCCAACTTTTGGCAGATAAAGGTTTATTATCTGAGCCATCTTTTGCCCACCATACATTTTCTTTTGCTTCTGGAGTCTCAACAATAAATTTATCTTTTGGTGAGCGCCCTGTGTATTCACCAGTATCAACAGTCACTGCACCTGTTGAAGTTTCTATCCCTTTCTCATACCCGTGAGTAGTCTTAGATGTCTCGTGTCTATACAAATCTTGATAACTAAGATTGTAAAAAATTTCTTTAGTTTCATTAATTTGATACTTTTTTAACTGATCAAGCAACATGTTTGTAGATTCTCCATTGGTTCTAGCACAAATATAATAATATGCTTAAGCAGTATGAACAACCTAATATAGCTAACTTTATTGAATTTTTATTTCCTTTATCGTTGTGACTATTGAGCTCGCTATTAAAGCACTTTACAATGTGGTGTTAAAAACAAAACGCGAGTGCTTTATGGCTGACATTGCACATAAGACTAACTTTATACGCAATATTATTGATGAAGACATTAAACATAATAAAAACAAGGGTAAAGTCGTTACCCGTTTTCCACCTGAGCCTAATGGTTACCTACATATAGGACATGCAAAATCCATTTGCTTGAATTTTGGCTTAGCGCAAGCTTATCAGCGCGGACCTTGTCATCTGCGCTTTGATGACACTAACCCTGCTAACGAAGAAGCTGAATTTGTACATGCCATCCAAGAAGATGTAAAATGGCTAGGATTTGATTGGCACGACAAGTTATTTTATGCCTCTGATTACTTTGAAACGCTTTACGAGTTAGCTCTTAAACTCATTAAAAATGGAGATGCTTATGTCTGTGACTTAAGTGCTGATGAAGTCAAAAGCTATCGAGGTACGCTCACTGAAAAAGGTGTAGACAGTCCTTATCGCACTCGATCTATTGAAGAAAATTTACAAAAATTTCAAAAAATGCGTAATGGTGAGTTCAATGAAGGCAGCTGTACTTTGCGTGCAAAAATAGATATGACTTCAGGGAATATTAATATGCGCGATCCTACACTCTATCGGATCAAAAAAGTTACTCATCCTCATACTGAAGAGCTTTGGTGTATTTACCCAATGTACGACTTTGCTCACGCCGCATCAGATGCTCTTGAAAGTATCACTCATTCATTGTGCACACTTGAATTTCAAGATCATCGCCCACTTTATGACTGGATAGTTGAAAAATGTGGCTTCACATGTAAGCCTCAGCAAATTGAGTTTTCACGCTTAAATCTAAACTACACGATCACCAGTAAACGAAAACTTAAATACCTCGTTGAGAATCAGCTTGTCCATGGTTGGGATGACCCAAGGATGCCTACTATTTGTGGGCTTCGCAGAAGAGGCGTCACGCCTTCTGCCATTCGTAGATTAGTTGAACTTGTTGGCATTTCTAAGCAAGACTCCCTCACCGATTTTAGTCTTTTTGAAGAGGTGATTCGAGATGATTTAAATCAAATTACCCCAAGGCGAAACGTTGTTTTGTATCCCCTACTCGTTGAAATTGATAACCTAAATCATGAACTCCTTAACGTTCCTAATCATCCACAGAATCCCGATTTTGGACGTAGAGATATCAGTATTTCAAATCAAATTTATATTGAACAAAATGACTTTATGGATGTTTTAGAAAAAAGTCATAAACGACTCAGCTTAAATGGACGTGCTCGTTTATTAAACGCCTATGTTATTGAATGTTATGGGCTAGAGAGAGATGATAAAGGAAACATCACCAAACTAAAATGCTACTATCTTCCTGAAACGCTAGGTGGACAGAAACCTACCGATGGCAAAAAACCTGAATGCATAGTACATTGGGTAGATGCAAACAACTGTATCAATGCTGAAATAAGACAATATGATCGTTTGTTTAACTGTGAAAATCCTGGTGGACTGGATAACTTAGAAGATGGACTAAACCCAAGTTCTTTAAATACCATTAAAAATGCTAAACTTGAAAAATCCTTATCCGACGTGGCACCTGAAACACGCTTTCAGTTTAATCGTTTAGGTTACTTCTGTGCTGATCGTTATGATCATAACGATCAGCATCTGATCTTTAATCAAATTGTTAGCTTAAAAGATACGTGGTCAAAATAACAGATGTATACACTTATAGTCAGACCCAAGTTTATTTTGAGATTCCAAAAATAATCCTTAAGTCCATAGTGATTAGCGATCAATACGATAACTACGATTTTTTGGACAAAATAAATCACCAATGAGCTGGAGCGTCTAGTCACTCTTGATAAAATAGATGTCAATGGTGAGGTGGTAGAAACCATAGATGAAAATGTGGTAAAAGCCCTTATCACCTACCTGAAAGACAAGTTACCCCTGTCTGTCACGGTTAATCAAGCTACAAAAAATTGACTCTGTACCAGAAACTGAACTTGAATAAACATCTATTTTCGTGCATTATTTAGCGCCGTGTTCCGATAGTTTAACGGATAGAACAAGCCCCTCCTAAGGGCTAAATGCAGGTTCGATTCCTGCTCGGGACACCATAAAAGCAAAATAAAGTCATAAAAAATAGAAAATTATGATAGCGTTTACTAAGTTATCATCGATTGAGATTTAGTTCCTTTATGTTTTGAGATTGGAGAAACACAACCGAACAATTCTTTACAACAAAGCATTACAGCGATACTGGAATTTTAAGATACCATCTGTATTTGAGGTAAAGTGAATGTAAGGAAACCTTAGATGATTAAAAGTGTTGTTCTAAAGTATCTTCAAGCGACACTTTTTTATTTAGTTTATTTACTATCAGTTTGCACGTTATGGACCTCATTGGGATATGCTGGTGGGGATAGTGGTAATACCTGTGCTAATAAACCTTTCTTTAGTCAACAATGCACTGATGAGGATGCTTTGAAGATCAGCTATCAGTTTACTGAAGCTGAACTGCCTCAATTGATCACTAATGAAGTCAATGGCTTAGTCACCTCGTTTGA
>NZ_JAMBMW010000028.1:0-19665 GCF_024208055.1 Candidatus Nebulibacter yamunensis | reverse complement strand
TTTTCTTCTTTCATGAAATCTAACATTTCCTTAGCCAATTCAGGGTGAGTTTCAGCGATTTTTAAAAGTCTTTCTTTTTGATTATCGTTCATAGCATTGTCCTTGTTTTTATTAACTTTTGCTCTTTGAGCAACCTAACATAAAATGGGGTAAAATACAATCATTACTAATGATTAGCTAACCAAAAATTTCACTGTGCGACCCAAGCCTTGCGAGTTTTAAAATATCATCACCTTCTTTACGATAAACTAAAAGCAAATCAGATTTTAAATGGCATTCTCGATAACCCTGCCAATTGCCGATTAGATCATGGTCGAGCAATTTAGGTTCAAGCAGGAGATCATTAGCCAGATAATTTAGAATCATGGACAATATTTGACTGAGTTGAGTCCGATACTTGCCTTTTGACTCACGCTTGTAGTCTTTTTTGAATGTATTTGCTCGTTCAATCGTCCGCATTCAGATCATCCATTAATGCGTCAATGGATTGAAACTTTTTGCCTTTTCCAGACTCTAGTTCATTAATGGCATCAAGTGTTTTTTTATTTGGCAGTTTAATTTCAAAGGGCAATCGATGTTCATCCGCAACCCTGAGCATAAGTAAGCGAATAGCATCAGAAATAGACAGTCCCATTGCTTGCAATGCTTCGGCTGCTCTTTCTTTAGTATTCATGTCAATTCTTGCCCGTACATAGGTATTTTTTGTACTCATTACCGTCTCCAATGTGTACTTGTCTTTTAATTGTAGTCCATTTGTGACTACAAAGCAAATTTTCAACCAACCAATAAGGAAAAAAACATGAAAGAAAAGGGAAAAATCCTAAAATTATCAATAACTGCATCAATGGCAGCATCCTTGTTAGCGCTTTCAGTCAAGACTAATTAATATAAGAAGTACATAAAGTAAATATCCAAAACCTTGCTTTGTGTTGCCTAGGTTTTAACTTATGAGATTGTTATAGCAAATCAAGAAAAATAAAGTAATGCTTCAGTTAGTATTGTATACTTTTTGCTTCTTGTACAAAGTCTATTGAATTGACATCATTATAACATATCTATATATCTAGTCATATGGATAAATTAAACGTCATAAGCGCCCTATTTGGCACTAAACCTCTGAAAATCAAACCGGACTAGGTGAAATGAATATTATAAACCTTCTGATAAAACTGCCGGAATTACGAATAATTGTTAATAAATAAGGAAAAACTATGCTTCAAATACTTTATGCACCACCAATACTCAGCATTTTGCTGCTAACTGCCTCAAATATATTTATGACTTTCGCATGGTACGGGCATCTTAAGTTTAAGACTGCACCATTATTTATAGTAATTTTGATAAGTTGGGGTATAGCGTTTTTTGAGTATTGCCTACAGGTTCCTGCCAATAGGATCGGGCATGGTCATTTTTCCGCCGTTGAACTGAAAACAATTCAGGAAGTAATTACATTACTTGTTTTTATGGCGTTTTCAGTTTTGTATTTGGGCGAGAATATACACTGGAACCATCTTGCAGGGTTTGCATTCATTGCGCTTGGCGCTTTCTTTATCTTTCATAAATGGGTGTGATGATGAAAAAGTCCCCCACAATGGGTAATGAATAAGAAATTAAGAACATATAAATATTTATGCTTTCATAATAGATTAGCATTACTATCGAGCTTTGTTAAGCCACGATTCTCCATGCACTTTTATCGGTAAGTAAAACTCTAAGTAGTTTATTATTTAAAGCATGGCTAGATTTATAACAGTTAAAGTAACCGATAATATGACCGCCAACATAAAAATCACCAATTGCATCTAAGAGTTTATGTTTAACGAATTCATCAGGATAACGAAGTCCTTCTGGATTGGCGATGCCGTCTTTCGTAATGCCAACTGCATTGTCAAGGGATGCTCCTTTGGCAAGGTTATTGGTATGCAAATACTCCAGTTGGTCGACAAAACCAAAAGTTCTTGCACGTGAAATACGTTCAATATAATCTTGTTGTTCTCCAGAGAATTCCACAACACAAGGTGTATTGGCAATAACAGGATGATCCCATTGAATTTCAAACCGATAATGAGTTGACTCTGTAGGTAATACTTCTGCAAATTTATCAGCTTCTTGGACTCGTACGGGTTTTAGCACTTTTATAGATTTACGTGCTTTGCTTTGTGCTTTTACTCCAACTTTTTTTAAGGCTTTAACGAATTCAATACTGCTGCCATCCATAACTGGAAGCTCAGGAGCATCAATTTCCACAATAATATTATCAACTCTAAATATACATAATGTCGACATTAAGTGCTCTATGGTTGAAATGCTGACATTTTTGTCATCTGGAGAAGCCAATAAAGTGCACATAATCGCTTCAGTAATATTAAAAGGCGTGATTTTAATCTCTTTGGCTGGGGTAAAATCGACACGTTTAAATATAATACCCATATCTGTGTCTGCAGGCAGTAAACGCATATTCACTTTTGTCCCTGAATGAATACCAATACCAGAAAGCATGATCACATCAGAAATTGTGTGTTGATACATATTTATGTCCATTTGCTATAACATGAAGCCATTATTGCTTATCCACCTATACTCAGCAACTCTAAGAAAGCATTAATATTGAATAAATTGATCGTCACTTTACTATAACTACGAAACCAAAGACTATAAAATAACTTGTAGTGGCTATAAAGTAAGGTGCTGCATTGTACTGAAATTCTTTACATGCTAGGGAATGAGAATTAGCATATACTATTTGTAGGTTTTATATTGAAAGTATAATAATAATGAACATCAGACCTCAATACCATTTTAGGCGATCAAAAGAAGGTAGGCTTTTGATTTGGGATGTTCGTAAGCTTATTACTCAAGCACAATCCCTTGATAAAAGGCTTGTGAAAATATCAGACCTCACAGAGGTGGATGAATGTTATTGGTATGAACCAGGCGGCGATCAACCAACGTGTAGAAGTGTTACAGAGCATGCAAAAATCATCCAAGAATCTGACCTAAATTACCCAATTATTTTGTGCCAACAGGGCAAGATAATGGATGGTATGCACAGAGTATGTAAAGCAATGATACTGGGGCATAAGATGATTTATGCCGTGCAGTTTAAATATTATATCGATCCTGATTATATCGATCTGGACCCCAAAGACCTAAATTATGATTAATGTATATATTGTTGATATAAACAAATTTGATTATGAAAAAACGAATCGTCTGCTTCCAAAAGCTATCAGGTATCAAGCAGAAAATTTTAAGCTAGAAAAGAAACGCAAGGAATATCTGGCATCTCAATGGCTAAGATACCATGTATTAAGTGAATACTTAGCATGCGATTGGAAATTACTGCAATTTAGTTATACCCAAAAGGGTCGTCCTTATCTTAGCGATTACCCAGAGCTTGACTTTAATATCAGCCATAGCAAACACTACGTGGTGATGGCACTTACAAAAGGGCAGCGTGTTGGGATAGATATTCAAACAATGAAAGAAAAGATAGATGTACTGAGTATTGCTAAACATTATTTCAGTGACTGTGAATATCAATGGCTTTGTCAATTAAACGAAGATCAACAACTTCAACGTTTCTATTGGTTATGGACGTATAAGGAAGCAAGCTTAAAACTTACAGGTGACGGTATTGCCAATGGGTTAAGTGAGTTTAAGTTTACGATGGGTAATAAAGAAGAGAAGCCTTTAGAGTTATTGCCTGAAGTAACAAAAAAACTTTTTTATTATTCAATGAAACTTGATCATGATACTTTGCTGTGTATCGCATATGAACAAAGTGCCGCAAAGTACACTATTTTGAGGCTTTGAAGAGTTATCGACGAATACTTGCCCCAATTGATTCTAAACGTTTTTGAAGGCTAGGATGGGTGGAAAACATATCATCCACATTGCCTGTGGAAAATTTAGCACTGGCTGGATCATAAAGATAAGACGCACGACGCATGCGCTCATTTGCATTATGCGCGTAGCTTTGTGCGCTTTGTGGCTCACTGTGATTTTGACTAATTTTAATCAACGCATTGGCCATTGGTTTATTATCGCGCATAAGCTTCACAGCTCCGGCATCAGCCATATATTCTCTTGTCCGACTTAAAAACAATGTCATAAGACTAGTAATAATCGGTAAGACAAATCGTAATAGCATGACTAACATAAAGATAACCGTCATAATATTGCCACTATTGTTGTTATCGCGACGGTTGCGGTTCCCACCAAATAAAGTGGAATAAAATAAGAATTCAACCATAAACATCAACATGTTCGACAATACAATAGAGAACAAATTCAATTTGATGTCTTGGTTGCGAATGTGTGTTAATTCATGTGCCATCACCGCTTGTAGTTCATCACGAGTTAAGCGATTAGCCAAAGCTCGAGTAACTGCTACCATTGAGGATTTTTCTGAAAAACCCGACGCAAATGCGTTCATGTAATTTGCTTCAATCAAATAGACTCTCGGCATATACGACATGTTAGCTGCAATTTTCATCTCTTCGGTAACATTATAAATGCGTTGGCATAAGGGATCAGGATCGTTTGGATATATTTCTTTATATTGAGTGCCAGCGAGCATGATTTTGTCGTAATAGCTAAATGTTGCCATAAGCCAAACAAAAGCAATTACCGTTGAAATGATAGTTGCCCACGGTGTAAGCTTTAAACTTACAATCAAATAAGCAATATCACTTAAATCAACCATATGCCCGCTATAAGTTATGAGGCTGCTATATTGAATATAACGCCAAATTAGATCAATTAAAAAGCCCAACGCAAAAAAAATAATCAAAAAAAACGTGATGACGATATAAGATTTACGAGTATTCTTTTTGACGACCTCACGCCAATCAACGCTGTTGATATCAAGTGCAGCCATGCTTTTACAACTCAACTCGACTGTCTTCTAATACTTGACGTTTATCGTCACTGACCTGCCAATAAATAAAGTTTTCATCAAGCTTATTTTTAAACATGTTGACAACAATGCTGGCAATCATTGATTTTTTATGTGCATTGTATTTTTCAATACTGTCGTTAAAGGCTTGTTTTGAGAAGGCAAGCTTATTTTCAGTAGAGGTAATTTCCTCTTGCAATTGCATTACGTTTTGGTTTGCCTTTAAGTCTGGGTAGTTTTCAAATTGAACGTTTAGGCTACCAGCAATTCTTGAGATTTCATTTTCGGCAGCCATTCGAGTTTGGATATCGCCTTGTGCTTTAGCTTGATTAGATTGATTACGAAGTGCAGTAACATCTTTTAACGTTGTTTGCTCATAATTCATGTATTTTCTGACAACGTTGATGAGCGAGTCAAACACTTTGCCACGGCGATCAAGTTGGACATCGATTTGGCGTTCAGAGTTTTTCACTGCTTCAATTTCGGCGATGAGGCTGTTATAAGTCATTAAAACATAACCAAATATAACGGCTAAGATGACAATGATAATGATCATGGCAACCATGATGTAAGCTCCTATAAAAATATGATTGTTGTATATACCGATTCTAAACCTTTTACAACTTTTATGCTAAATCAGAAAAGGTGTAAAGTGTTTCATAATAGGGATGAATTATTCCCAAACAATCATAATTTGCCATTTATGCTGCTGGCATTCAAGCATAATGTGTTTCATAATGTGCTCTATTTTAGAAATAAGCTATTTGAGATATTACTATGCTTAATTCCATTGTGATAGAGCCTCAGAGTTCAGTAACTCATGTTGTGATTTGGTTACATGGTTTGGGGGCAGACGGGCATGATTTTGAGGCTGTTGTGCCAGAATTGAATTTGCCAACCTCTACCAATATTCGCTTTATTTTTCCACATGCCCCTGTTTTACCTATTACGATCAATATGGGTATGCAGATGCGTGCATGGTATGATATTAAGCAGATAGATGATATCAAACGAGACGTTGATATAAAAGGAATAGAAACGTCGTTGGTGCGTATTGAGTCAATTGTTAAGGCACAAATCGATCAAGGCATAACCGTAGAAAATATCATGTTGGCGGGCTTCTCACAAGGAGGAGTCATTGCTGCACTTGTGGCTTTAACCTCACCTTATTGTTTTACTGGTGTGATACTTTTGTCCACTTACTTACCAGATTGGGACTATTTTAAAACCAAAATTATAAAGAAAAATCAGAAAATGCCTTTCTTCATTGGTCATGGTGTGCAAGATCCGATTGTGCCATTTGCTGCGGGTGAGCTTGTAAATACAATATTAACAGAAGGAGGTTTTACCACGAATTTTCACCGCTATCAAATGGAGCATAGTGTTTGTTTACAGGAGATTAATGACATCAGTGAATTTATCAAGAAACGGTTTAGGTTAATAAATGGTAGCGCGTACTAAAATTACCATTGCCTCACGTGATAGTCAACTTGCAATTTGGCAGACACATTACGTAAAAGACCTGCTGAAAAAGGCGTATCCACACTTGGTATGTGACATTGTCACAATGAAAACCCAAGGCGATAAGATACTGGATCGACCGTTAAATGAGATAGGTGGTAAAGCCCTTTTTATGAAAGAGTTGGAAATTGCGATTGAACAAGGTAAGGCAGATATTGCTGTTCACTCTTTAAAAGATGTGCCATATGAGTTACCTAAAGATTTTACTTTAGGTGCATTCTGTGGACGTGAGAATCCGCAAGATGCTTTAGTATCAAATCACTATCAGCACTTGGACGCACTTCCACAAAAAGCAGTTGTTGGAACATCGAGTTTACGTCGTAAGGCACAACTGTTAGCATATCGTCCTGATTTAGATATTCGTGATTTGCGTGGCAATGTCCAAACTCGACTTAGGAAACTGGATGAAGGTCACTATGATGCAATTGTTTTAGCCGCAGCAGGGCTGATTCGCTTAGGCTTAGATGATCGAGTAAAACAGCTTATTCCAGTAGATACCTTGCTACCAGCAGTCGGTCAAGGAATTTTGGTCGTTGAGTATTTGCAACAAGATGACGAACTAAAAACACTTTTAACTGCAATTAATCATCAACCCAGTCAAATAATGGCCGAAGCAGAACGTAGCTTTAATATGCGTTTACAAGGTGGTTGCCATGTACCAATTGCAGCATTTTGTCAGTTATTAGATACAACAAGACTGAAATTAATGGCAATGGTGGCTAACAGTGGTGGTACAAGAGTCTTAAAACATTGCATAATAGGCCACGATCCTATAGCGCTTGGTATTGAATTGGCAGAGAAAATGATTGAATTGGGCGCTAAAAAAATATTGCTTAGTAATTGATTTAATTTTAAATCTAGATATTATTTGGTCAAATTTATTTGTCATTTTAAGAATATCAACTTTTCGATGAAACGTAAGAAGCTAAAAAAACTTTCTTGAAAAGGACGCCTTAAATAGTTGGTATAAGGCTTGGTAACTAAGATTGGGAAACTACCTGCTAAAATGCACGCAAGACAACCAGTTAATAGCCTATCATCGACAAGGGCAAGCTCACGAGGTTTGCAGTTTACCAGTTGTTGAATTTTAATAAGACCATCAGGATAGGGTTTTTTTGCAACATCATTGATAAAACGGATATTCGGGAAATTATTTGCAAAATATTCTGCTCGTTCAAGAGTTGGTTTATTTGAGAGGATAAAGACGTTTTTTTGACTATATTTTTGGGATAAAACTTTTAACCAATCAAAAATATGTTCATCTGGCAAAGGTTGTCCATGCGGAGCAAGAACGCCATCAAAATCAAGAGCTATATATTTAATGCCAAGCACTTTGAGCTTATTTGGGTTAAGTTGAGTCACTTGATCGATTTGGTGTTTATTCTGGCAAATGGCTTTTATTTTCTTTCGTTGTGAGATACTGTTTTTGATTGTAAAACTAAATCTTCCCATTATCATCATCCATTTGTTGTATGCGTAATGCTTTGTGTTTCCTGAATGGTAAGTGCCTTTTTATACAGTGCATTTTTCTTACCAGCAGTGAGCTCAACTGCAATCGCAACTGCCTTTTTAATTGGCAATTCCGCTAATAGTAGATGAAGCAACTTATCCTCATCAATTGTTGTTTGTGCTGTTTCAATAACACTTTGTCCTTCTATCAGTACCACAAATTCTCCTTTTACCAAATATGGGTCGGTTTGAAACTGTTGTAATATCTCGTGTGCCTTGCCACTTGAAAAGCGTTCAAATTGTTTGGTAAGCTCTTTTGCAATTACAATATTGTGCATAGGTAACACTGCCGCAATATCCTCTAGCGTTCCAACAATACGATGCGTGGACTCATAAAAAACGGTTGTGATTGTTGTCTGCTGTAGTGTTTTTAAGACACTTTTACGAGTACTACTTTTGGCAGGTAAAAAACCTTTGAATTGAAAACTATCTGTTGCTAAGCCTGCTACACAAAGAGCGGTGATTAATGCACTTACACCTGGAATAGGCGTGACTTTATAGCCACAAGCCTTGAGCTCTTTTATCAGGGTAAACCCAGGATCACTAATAAGAGGCGTGCCAGCATCACTTACAAGCAAGGTGATTTTGCCTAAATCCAAGTAGTGCATGAGCTGTTCTATACGCTTACTTTCATTATGCTCATGACAGGAAATTAAGGTCGGTGGCGTAATCCCATATTGCTCAAGTAGCTTTCGTGTCACACGTGTATCTTCAGCAAAGATGACTTCTGCTGCTTTGAGCGTTTCCAATGCACGCAAAGTAATATCTTGTAAGTTACCAATTGGTGTGGCAACGACGTAAAGTACACCGCATTCAATTTGATTTTTCATATTAAATGCTCGATTAATTTAGCAATGTTACCAGCACCTTGCACCAGTATAACATCATTTTCTGTTATGAGTTGGTCAAGCTTAACTTTTGCTTCCTCAATGCTTTCAACGTAAAAGCATTGTTTATGCTTCTTGCAAAGGGCATTAAATAAATCATGCGCTCCAGCACCTTCAATAGTAGCTTCACTTGCCGCATAGGTGCTCATCAAGATAACAATATCTGCTGTAGCTAAGCAGTCAATAAAATCATCAAATAAATCACGAGTACGAGTGTAGCGATGTGGTTGATATACATGAACTAATCGTCTGTTAGGAAAACGTTTCTCAATAGCTTCAAGTGTGCTATTAATCTCAACTGGATGATGTCCATAATCATCAATAATATCGACTTGTTTATGGTTTAAAGTGTGTTCATAATGGTCAAAACGACGATAGATGCCTGTAAAACTTGTAAGTGCTTTTTTTATGATTTCAAGGCTAATATTAAGCTTTAAGCATAGAGCAATCGCTGCAAGTGCATTTTCAACATTGTGTTTCCCTGGAAGTCGTAAACGAAAATCTTGAATCAATTGACCTTGATAACAGATATCAAAAATGGTTTGTTGGTTAAGTTGCCGATAATTTAAAGCATAAATATCCATGTTTGGATTAAAGCCATAATGGCGCACTTGCGGCTTTATAAATGAGATTTTGTTGATTAGACGCTTAGCATTTTCAGTATCGCTACCTATAAGGATCTCACCACTTATGGTGTCACGTGTCGCAAATTGTGCAAAGCTATTGATGAGTTCATCTATTTTATGATCATAGGTTTGCATGTGGTCTAAATCAACATTACTGATAATCAAATGTTTGACATTGAGTTTAAGAAATGAAGCATCACTCTCATCTGCTTCTATGGTTACAAAGGGTGAATTGCTAGCGTACGCATGATATTTAAGATTATGAGCAATACCACCAATAAGATAACTTGGATTTAATTCAGCTTCCGACATAATATGAGCAATTAAACTCGTGATTGTTGTTTTACCATGTGTTCCAGTGATAGCGATAATTTCTGAGTAGTTCTTTATTAGAAACGCTAAAAATTCAGCACGATGATAAACTTTCATCCCTTTGGCAATTGCCTGTTGATATTCGGGATTATCTTTTGTCATTGCAGATGTATAAATAACTGCATCTGCATGAATAAGGTGATCAGCGTGATGCTCGATATGAATTTTTGCCCCTAATTGAATGAGCTTTTCTGTAATCTCTGAGGACTGAACATCTGAACCAGATACGCTATAACCTTTTTGTAAGCAAAAAATTGCCAAAGCCGACATACCAATGCCGCCAATGCCAATGAAATGGTAATGTGGTTTTATATGGGAGGTATTTATAATATTCATGATCGTAGTCAATATTTAAAATTGACGACTATCTTAATATAAGTTTGATTAAAAAGATTGGGGAGATTTGGCGTTTATGATTGAATCTTGTTTTGATAGCGTTGTGCAAATAACACTGGTAGTAAAAAGCTAAAGATAAAGCCAGGACCAATATCTAATATCCAAGAGTTAACTAAACAACCAACCGCAAAAGCAATAATAAATATGCGAGCGTTATTTCGCATCATAATTGGTAAATCTTTAGCGTAGTAAAATGCTGCTATTAACAACCAAACAAAAAGGGCTAATGCCCAAATGCCAGATTGTATTGCAAAGTATATATATTGATTATGTGGGTTATTAATGACTTGATAGTATTTTTTATCTTCTTGTGAGATTTCAGAATTAATAAAGTGCATACTACATTGAGTTTGTTCGCCTGTTCCACATCCATAGAAAATACGCTGAGGTTTATGTTCAAAAATACCCAAGGCAGTGTGGTAAAAACCTAGACGGATTCCTGCTGATGTTTCAGTCTCAGTTCCATTGTAATAGTTGATTGTGCTGTTATAAGCTTCAGTAACACGCATTTTGAAGCTAGGTGAGAAATGGTAAAAAGCGATAAAAATACTAGGGACAATAACAATAGCAGCAAGTACTCCTTTCCAGCGAAACTTCATTAAAAAACCTACAGCAAGAACTGAGAATTCAATTAAATATCCAGTTCGACTTGTGTTAAGTCCAAGCTCCGCACAAATAATAATAACGCCAAGAATTATAAAAAAGATACGTTTCTTTTTATTTTGACAGGTCAAAGCCATTGAAAATAGCATAAAGGCGGCAACAGCAAAAATAAATCCTGTGACAAAGTGTGATTGTGCAGCAGGGAACGTGGCTCCACTAAAAACAATCGCATTTTCAGGATTTAAAAAGTAATAGTTTATAAAGATAGCAACGACATTAAAAACAACACCGATAAAAAATGCTAATAGCAACTTATTGATTATCTGAGGGTTCTTATAACAAACATAAGCCACTACCCAAACAATCAGTAATTTATAGAACTTCCCAACCCATGTTAACGCTTCAGTAAAAGGGATACTGGAATAAAAGCAGCTTATAAAGGCAAGCAAAATAAAAGTAAGTGAAGACCAAATATAAAAACGTTTAATGAGTTTTAATTTTGAATTATAATCGCCACTTAAACTAAATGTAAGCAATAAAGCTACTGCAAATACACTGGTCAAAGCCGTGGATATGGAGATTGATATACCTAAAAAAAAGACCAAGGTAAAGTAAATTTTATCCGTTAGATTAGTGCGTGTAACCGTGTTACTATTAACTCGCAAGATTTATTCCTTGTTTGGCATAAAAACATAGGGGATTATATACTTAGAAAGCGTTATAATTACAGCCAAAACTCACACAAATTTAATTTAGTATATGTTTTCTATTATCATCACAAGCTTTAACAGATTAGATTTGCTTAAACGTTCACTACATAGCGCATTACAACAAACATATAATGAACCATATGAAATTATTATTGTTGATGATGCGTCAAATGAAGCATATGAGGATTATATTTAGTGCTTGATAGATAGGAGAATTCACTATATCCGCTATTTAACTAACCAAGGTGTTTCTGCAGCAAGAAATACTGGTATAAAAGCTGCTAAAGGTGAGTATATTGCCTGTTTGGACGATGATGAATTACGTTCTTCGTATCTTAGCGAATGTGATTTGTATTTGCAAAAACATAGAAATCTTGATTTTTTATGGTGTGGAAAACAAAATAAACTCTATAAAGATGGTAATTTGTATAAGATAGAGCAGTTTATTTATAAGTTACCCGAGAAACTTGGGCAATACGACGTCCCAATGCTTAATTATTGGTCGAATAACTTGGGGTTTATGGTTAAAAAAAGCTTATTTGAGCAGATTGGCTACTAGATATAGAGATGACTATAGCAGAAGATATTGACCTTTTACTTAGAATGCTCGGCGTTGGGGCTCAATATGCTCCAATAGAGAAAATTTTGATAGATGTATATATTGACACATCAATAGTGAGCTTGAGTAGGCAGTTTAGTGCCACAAAGGGAGTATTTAGTTATCAAAAGATACTCACTAAAAACGCATCTTTTCTGAGGGAGAGTCGTCTTGCGTGGGAGCATTATGCTAAGTCACTTTTGTTTGCTTATTATCGGTTAAAGAATAAAAGTGCTGCGCGAACATTGTTTTGGCAAATGCTGTGTAGAAATCCTAGTATGCTTAAGTTGATACCACGTGTTTTGTGCTACGAGTTAAAGTGATGACAGTAAATTTTTATAATGTATGATCCTAAGTTTTAACACCAGTGAACAAGGAGATAAGTTTTTATAAATAAATTTTAATAACAAAAATATTTACCTGTTTTCTTCCTGTAAAAGGCTTTGTTTTGCTTTCGTCCTTTGACTATTTTTAATTTCATTTAGTAGCTTGAGATTATTAGGTTCTTGCGAGCGATCTGCCTCTTTATGCCAAAGATGAAACACCTCGGTAGCGAATTTACCTGATTTCCTCTTTTTGCCACTATTTAAAATACGAATCACAAGATCAGAATCTTCAAATCCCCATCCTTCAAAACTTTCATCAAATCCGTTAACAGCAAGAAGATCCTCACGCCAAAATGCCAGATTGCAAGTCTTAGCACCTTGCCATTTAATGAGCTTGTTATAGCGGTTTAAAAAAGAAAGGTAGAGCTTAGGAAAAAATTTATTGCTATTTTTTTTCAAGGTTTGCAGTAACCAGTAAAAACTGTTTTTTTGCCATAAAGGTATATTATTTCTCAAAATCTGAGCAGTGTAAGATTGTGACAAAATAACTCTATGACCAACAACAAAAAAGTTGTTTTCGGCAAGTTTACGATGGCGAGCAACAAAGTGGATAGTTGGAATGCAATCGCCATCAAGAAAAATAATATAGTCTCCAGCAGCGTTCTTGATGCCTAAATTACGAGCTCTGGCAGCTCGAAATCCTAAATCTTCTTGCCACAAATGCATTAACGGAAATTTCGCTTGAGTTTTAAACGCATCAATCATTTTTTCTGTGTCTTCTGTTGAACCATCATCAACAATAATAACTTCAAAATTTCGATCGGTTTGATTATTTAAAGCGAGTAAAACAAGCCTTAGAGCAGCTGGCCAGTTATAAGTTGAAACAATAACAGAAATAAGGTCTTGATAAGTTGTATTATTTTTCATTTTGTTGTTTCTCCCATAGCTTGACATATTTAAAATATGAACCATAGGCAGAAAGCTTGGCAATTAAATAGCCGCGTGAACCATCTAAAAAACCTAAACGTAGAATAAAACTTCTAACAAAAGTCCAATGCTTGTGAAGGGAAGCCTTGAAGAGAGAAGTTGATTTGCCTTTCTGTAATAATAAAGTTGAAGTGGCGTCACTATAGCTATTGAGTTTGCTAAGCGAGTCACTGATGCTGCCTTGTGAGTAATGCAGTAAAGTACCACTAATCAGCTGAGGTTTATTTTGAGTAATAAGTCGTTCATGGACAATATCACTTGAATATTGCGCACACTCACGTTTAAAAAGACGAGTAATGATATCACGTCCCCAATCTCCATACTTTATCCATTGACCGCAAAATTGAGATAAGCGTTTAAATTTATAAGCTTCATGTTGATTATTTTTTATTACTTGCAAAATAGAACGTTTTAATTCATCAGAAACCAACTCATCAGCATCAAGTGCAAGTAGCCATCTACTAGTGGCGTATGAAATGGCTTTATTTTTTTGCAATCCAAAGCCAAGCCACTCTTGGTGATATACTTTAGCACCATAACCTTTTGCGATTTCAATTGTTTTATCCGTGCTACCAGAATCAACGACGATGATCTCATTTGCCCATTTGACGGAATCTAGACAACGACTAATGTTTTTTTCTTCATTTTTAGTAATAATGACCACGCCAAGAGTATTGTTCTGCTTAGACATATATTAAGATTTCTATTTGGATGTAATGGTGATGAATAATAACATAAGTAAGAAAAATTTCGCACGTTAAATCAATGAAGCTTTAATCTTACGAATTGAATCAAATTAAAGCTTCTGTCGAGCAAAAAAACATTTGGCTAAAAAATGATGTGGGGAAATCTAGTGGAGAAGAGTATATTTTAAAAGCATCTGAATTCTTTTTTTTTAACCTTGTGGTGGATACTGTTTCTATAGTTTTAGTCTCTTGGGCATACCAAGAAAGCCATAACTCTAACATCAGCCAATGCAAATCTTGAGCATCAACAAGGTGTGATTGCCCCTTTTGTTGAATTTTTTGGTTAAGTAAAAATTTCAACTCCTCCTGTTCAATTTGATATTGCCTATCTTGCTGGGAAATTCTTGGTGCTTTTTCTAAGCGATTTTCCAAGGCTTGTAGATAGTAACAAATGCGCTTTAACCACTTATGAGGTGTTTGTAAAATAAAGCCCTTATATACGAGTTGAGATAAAATACTTTGCACATCTTGATACAGGGGTAACAAATCAAAAGGAAGGTTTTTACGATTAACCACTTTATATAGCTTTTGGTATTTTAACATTAAGCTATGTACATCATCGCACAGGCTTTCTATCGTTGTTACAAGATTGGCTCTACCTAAGTTGAACATGTGCTCAAATGCAACTTTAGTTCGAATAGGAGGTGAATCATCAATATTAAAGCTTATATCATAAGCTTTCGCGATGAGCTCATCTTGCCAGTTTGTTTCCTTAATCAAACTAAACAACAAATTGAGATTTTTCTTATGACCAATACATTCAATAAGTGTGCGGTTGATATGTGAACATGCTAGCATTAAAAGCTTTCTGGTTGCTTCTTTGATGGATTTTTCGGCTTCAAACAAGGTTGTTTTATAACCCAAAACCACACCTTCTTCTTTTGCTTCAATACAGGGGTAAACACTGATGTTAATACCATGTTGTTTGACATCACGCAGAATTGGCAAATCATCAAACTCCCAAGATTGATAGCAGACCTGATCTGTTTTTTTCGCTATTTGGATAGTTGATCTTTCCACATCTTTAAGCTTAGTGCGAATTTGTGTTAAGTCACGCCCGATGGCAAGAACCTTTCTATTTTCGTCTACTACTTCATAACGCATGTTTAAATGTGGCTCAATTTCAGATTGTTGCCATACACTTCTAGTAAATGATATCCCGGTAATACGAATAAGCTGGGACACCAGTACATCGTAAAAATTTTGCTTATAATCGATATCAATTGCGTCAAAAACCGCTTTGGCATAGTGTGGAACAGGGACGCATGCCTTACGAATATTTTTGGGTAATGCACGAAGCAAGGCAACTATTTTATTTTCCAATAGCCCAGGTACTAACCAGTCACAAGCTTGTGCATCAATTTGATCTAAAAGTACAAGTGGAACGATCATCGTGACCCCATCATCCTCAGCACTTGGATCAAAATGATAACGTAAAGGCAGCTTAAATTTGCCAAAATCAAAATAATCAGGATAGCTTATATGTGTAATATCTTCTGCTTCATGTTGCATTAGGGCGACTTTTTCAAACATCAGTGCTTGCTGTTCTTGGGCAGACAATGACTTATACCATTTTTCAAATACAACACCATTATTGACATGCTCTGGAATAAGTTTCTCATAGTAGCTATAAAGGGTATGTTCATCCACTACGATGTCTCTTTTGCGTGCTTTATGTTCAAGATCTTCTATTTCATTAAGCAGTGCCAGGTTTTGATTAAAGAATGCCGCTTGAGTATTAAATTCACCATACACTAGCGCATGTCGAATAAATAACTCGCGTGAGATAATAGGATCAACCTCTCCATATTGTACCTTGCGATTATTAACGATATCCAAGCCATATAAGCTTATTCTTAAATTTGCCATAACAGCTTTGTGCTTTTGACTCCAATAGGGCGCGCTATAATGTTTTTTCGTTAAATGTTCAGCAATTGATTCAAGCCATAAGGGATCAATTTTGGCAACTGTGCGTGCATAAAGTTTAGTCGTTTCAGTTATTTCAGCAGCACATATCCATTTTGGTGTACGTTTAAATTGAGATGAACCGGGAAAAATATGAAACTTAAGCCCTCTGGCACCTAAATATTCTTTTAATTCATAATTAAAACCAATATGTCCTAAAAGACCAGAAATAATTGCTTGATGGATGTAGGCATAATTGGATTCTACCTCACTTATCGTCCATTTAAATGTCTCTGTTAACATCAGTAATTGAAAATAAACCTCACGCCATTCTCGCATGCGTAAAGGCGACAAGAAGTTAAATTTGCAATATTCATGGGTTAGCCGATGAGATAAATCTTTTGTCTCATTGTGATAGCGTTGCCATAGACTCACAATAGTCAGAAAGTCAGAGTCCTGATGATGATCTTGTTTATGTACTTCATCTGCTTTTTGTTGAAATTGCAGTGGGCGTTCACGTGGATCTTGAATACTTAAGAAACTCACGATAACCAGAATTTCACGTAGTACATTCAATTTGGCGCCACTAACGAGCATCTTAGCTAAACGTGGATCAAGTGGGAATTTCGCAATTTGTTTACCAATAGGCGTAATTTGAACATGATGTTTTTTGCTATGTTCAACAATTGCTCCAATTTCATGCAGCAAGCGGTAACCATCTTTAATAAATTGACGATCAGGTTTATCAATAAATGGAAACTTTTCTATGTTACCTAATTTTAGGGTTTCCATCTGTAGGATAACAGAAGCAAGGTTAGTTCGTACAATTTCTGGGTCAGTAAACGGGGCTCTAGATAGAAAATCCTCTTCAGAGTAAAGCCGAATACAGATCCCTTCAGTTACTCGTCCACAACGACCAGTGCGTTGATTGGCACTAGCTTGTGAAATCGGTTCAATTGGTAGGCGTTGCACTTTAGTGCGATAACTATAACGACTCATACGCACATCCCCTGTGTCGATCACATAACGAATACCCGGAACGGTTAAAGATGTTTCTGCTACGTTTGTCGATAAAATAATTCTACGCCCAACGCCACTTGGATTAAAAATTTTATCTTGCTCGGCATTCGATAACCTGGCATATAAAGGTAATATTTCGGTATGACGCAGTTGAGCTTTCCTTAGCGTTTCTGCTGCATCATGAATCTCGCGCTCAGTGGCTAAAAATACAAGAATATCTCCAGGTTTTTCGTGGTTTAAACTTTGTACGGCTGTTAAAATATGCTCAGCTTGCGACAAGTCATTATTAAACTCCAATGGATCTTGATAGCGAATCTCAACTGGATAAGTCCGCCCAGAAACTTCAATAATAGGTGCATTAAAGTGTTTGGAAAAACGCTCTTGATCAATGGTTGCCGAAGTAATAATAAGTTTTAAATCAGGTCGTTTATTCAAAATTTGATAAATGTGTCCAAGTAAAAAATCAATATTTAAACTGCGTTCATGGGCTTCATCAATAATAATAACTTCATATTGTGACAGATATTTATCATTTTGAATTTCGGCTAATAAAACTCCGTCAGTCATCACCTTAATAAAAGTATTTTCATTGGTTTGATCACTAAAACGAATTTTAAAACCAATACCTTCCCCAATAGTCATCTGAGTTTCATCACTTAAGCGTTTGGCAAGTGAGCGTGCAGCAAGCCGCCTTGGCTGAGTGTGCCCAATTAAACCTTTTGCTCCAAGTCCTAAATCTAAGCATATTTTAGGCAGTTGGGTTGATTTGCCTGAACCCGTTTCACCCGCAACTATCACAACTTGATGATCGTTAATGATCTTTTTAATTTCAGTCACACGCTGACTAACGGGTAAATCTGGGTAGTTTATTTTGGGTATGCGTGCCATACGTGCTTGTACTTTTTGTGCTGAATACTTCACTTCATTAATAAGCTTTGACCATGTATCACCCTCATAATTTACGTCATTACCTTTGGATAAATGATTAAAAGATGTAATGAGTTTACTGCGATCTTTTGTTTGGACGTTCGTAAGTAACTTAGACAATGAAAAAGGTTGCATGCGCCTGATTTTTATTATTTGACTTAAGCTCAGATCATAACACGTTTTAGTTGCTATGAAAAACTTATACAGATAAATGAAAAGTCTGGTTTTTACTAAAAAATTATCGTATATCATAACAAAAAATAGTTCATATTCTTTATTTTCGAGTACACTTAAGCAAAACAAACTGGATTAGAAAATCATGGACTTTTTGGCAAACTCCCCGATCATACTTATAATAATTACGATAGTTGCTATTTGTATTGGTAGTTTTTTAAATGTGGTTATTTTGCGTTTACCTAAGGTGCTTGATGAACAATACCATCAGGAAGCATCGCAAGTTTTGGGGATCAAAGTACCAAACGCTGAAAATCACCCAACAGAAAACCTAAATCGACGCTCAGCTTGTCCACATTGCCATACACCATTAAAAGCGTGGCATAACATCCCGATTTTAAGTTTTATTTTTTTACGTGGTAAATGTCGCTTTTGCCATTATAAAATATCTTTCACCTATCCAACTATAGAAATATTAAGTGGCGCTTTAGTATTCTTCATTATGTGGCATTTTGGTATAAATGCCTTTAGTTTATTGCTTTCAATATTATGTTTTTTTCTAATTGTGCTTACTGTAATTGACCTTAAACACTTTATATTACCTGATGTTTTAACTTTACCTTTACTGTGGATTGGATTATTAGCAAATAGTTTTTATGTATTTACAACTCCTGTTTTTTCATTGTGGGGTGCGGCTATTGGTTATGGGACATTGTGGTTTACATTTTGGATTTTTAAAATTATCACGCAAAAAGAAGGTCTAGGTTACGGTGACTTTAAATTAATGGCAGCCTTAGGGGCTTGGTTTGGCTTTCAAAGCTTATTGTTTATTGTTTTGGTGAGTGCTGTTTTAGGTATTTTGTTTGCGCTTTTATTGAGTCTTATCAAGCGCAAAAAACATTTTTTAATTCCATTTGGACCATCAATTGCTTTGACGGGTGTGCTTTACCCTGTTGTTGGTCATGAATTAACATATGCATATTTTTCTTCGTGTACATAAATTGTTTTTATCACATTTGCTTGAGTTTTTTTGAGTGTAAAATGAATATTGTTATTTGATATGATTAAAAATAATTAGATACATAAAATTCAAAATTTTTACAAAATTCCTTGACTATAGATACAGTTTCTTTTAGCTTTTAAAGCGCATCATATCAATTATTCTTATATATATGTTTATTCGATAGGAGGCAATTAAAAGTGCTTAAGACCAGTAATTTATGAGGTTGTACAACTATGGAAAATAAAATTATTTTATTAAGTGAAGAAAGAACTATCCTTAAACAATCGCTAGAGGGTTTAAGCTATGATCCATCAGGAAACTGTAACTATATTAGAGTTCTTTCCAAACCGTATTTAATCTAGCAAAATAGCTATTTAAAAATTAAAGGTGGATATGATCAATGAGATGGGAAACGATAAACAAGTTAGCAGCAGATGAGTTTCGTCGTTTAACAG
>NZ_JAMBMW010000049.1:0-1865 GCF_024208055.1 Candidatus Nebulibacter yamunensis | reverse complement strand
CCACAACACCCACTCGTCGGCAAGGGACAGATAATCCGCAAGCAAATGCCGTCTGCTCCGTTCGAACCTCCGGCGAATATCGGCTTCGGGAACGTCATGACCGCCCTGGCGGACCCGCAGCGAAACGCGCTCCACCGCCTGAGTCGGCGAACCAAGCAGAACATAATGCAAAACCACCCGGTAACCGCACTCCCGGGCCAGCCGCAAGAGACTCCCATACGTTTTCCCGCTGAGGGTCGATTCCAGCGCAAAACTGATTCTCCCTCGGACCAGCTCCCGGGTCTCCTCAATCACCAACCGACCCGCCCGGAACGCCGACAGCGCCGGATCAAGCGGCGACAACCCGGCCGCCACCAGATCGACATTGAGGAAACGCCGAATCCCCATGAGGGGCAAAAGCTCCCGCGCCAGCGTCGTCTTACCCGCACCGTTACAACCGCCGATGAGACACAGGGTGGGGTTCATAATCAGATCAACGGTCTTATCCAGGAGGAAAATCCAAGCCGTCCAACCGAAACAGCCAATCGCTATAACCGCGAGTCGCGGTTTGATTGAACGTCGTACCTGCAGGCCGACATGTATTTTATAGGACGGACACCTTCGGGCTTTCCCGCGGCTGTGCCTGCCGCCCCTCCCTTTAGTACGTGATCCGCTTCTGGACGTTCACCGGGCCGAGGGTGGCGAGGATCTCCGCGATCCGGCGGCCGGCGGTGCCGTCGCCGTAGATTGGCTCCATGGCATACCGGCCATGGGCGAGCTGGGTCTGGATCGCGCCAAGGATGGCGTCCTTGTCATGGGGCACTTCGATGACATTGGCACCGCGCTCACGCATGATTTGACGGGAGCCGATGTTGACCACCGGCGTGCCGATGTAGGCCCCTTCGCGAATGCCGCTGCTGGAGTTTCCGACCAGGCACGCGGTGCGGGCCATGAGCTGCACGTAGGTGGCGGTGGGCAGATTCTTGAAAAAGTGCATTTTCTCGTCCTGGTGGCGTTCGCGAAGTTTGCGGATGCCGCGGGCAATGTCTTCGGAGCCGGCGTCGGCATTGGGCCAGAGGACAATGGCGGACAGGCCCGTCTCCCGCACGGCTTCCAAGGTGGCGGCGATCTGGCGTTCGCCCTCGCCGTATTCGGTGGTCACGGGGTGCTGCGAGACGAGGATGAAGGGCTGGCTGATGTCGAGCTTGGAGCCGACGCCGAGATCGAAGAGATGTTCGTCGAGTCCGCTGCCGGCATTTTTCAGAATCTCCGCCACCAGGTCGATGCGGGGACAGCCCACGAGGTGTACGGTTTCCTCGGGCTCGCCAAGTTTGACGATGCGCTCGGCCGCCTCCTTGCTGGCGGGAAAATGGATATGGGCAAACTTGGTGACGGCGTGGCGGATGCTCTCATCAATTGTCCCGCTCACCTCACCGCCCATGGTGTGAGCGACGGGGATGTTCATGTACGCGGCGGCCAGGGTGGTCGCCATGGTCTCGAAGCGATCACCGACCGTGAGCACCACATCGGGCTGGAGCCGCTCAAAGACGGTGGGCAACTCCATCAGCCCGACGCCGGTGGACTTTGCCGTGGTGGCGGGGGTCTCGCCTTCGATAAGCATATAAATCCGCGCGGAGGGCTCGAAGCCGTCTTTTTCGATCAGATTCACCACGCTGCCATAGCGATCAAGCAGAGCCGAGGCGGCCACGACAAGCTGAAGCTCCAGGGCGGGGTGCTCGCGCACAGCGGCCATGACGGATTTGATACTGCTGTAGTTCGCTCGGGAACCCACAACGACGCAGATTTTTTTCATAAAGTAAAAAACGGGAAACCACTAATTTTCTCTAAAAGTCACTAAATCGAAGCCAGCCATTAGTGCTTATTAG